>CBIMJO010001610.1:0-2629 GCA_966244135.1 uncultured Actinocrispum sp.
AGCTCGGCGATCTCGACGCCCATCATCACCGAGTCGATGGGGAGGGTTCCCGAATGGTTCGCCACGATGAGGGCCCCGCCGGTGGCCGGGAGGTTGTCCGTACCCCGGGCCTCGACGCGGAACCAGTTGTCGTACACCGCTTTCAGCGGCGGCAGGATCAGGGTGTCGGTCAGGTCCTTGTCGAACCCGAACTCGTCGATCTGGTAGTCGCCGGTCAGCCGTTTGCGGGCGAAGCCCAGGGCTCCGGCGATGCCCTGCCTGATCCCCGCCGCCATTCCGGGGTTCTTCGGGACAGGGGGGCGGATGGGGGTCGGTTCCGCCGGGGTGGAGGTTGGTGTGCGCTTCTCGGGTAGGGGACGTGGGCGGCCGTTGCTCTGGCGCCCGCGCAGGGGGATGACTTGCGCTTCCTGCATATGCCGTTCACCCATCAGAGCGTCTGATCCTGTTCTCCAGGTCGGTCAGCCGGGACGCGTCCAGCACCGGGCGCAGCCCACGGCCGTGGATGTAGTCGTCGAACGCCTGCTGCGTGGACCACCGGGGGGTGAAGCCGAAATCCTTCTTCAGCCTGGTGGTGTCCACGACGCGGCCATAGTTCAGGAACTGGATCTGGTCGCCGGAGAAATCCACGCCGCGCAACACCCGGGCGGCGGCCGGCAATGCGGCCCGGGGCATCGGCACCGCGACCCGCCCGGCCCGGCGGATGGCCTGGGACAGCGTGAGCACGCCGTCACCGCCGACGTTGAACACGCCGGGGAGGTCATCGGTGGTGGCCCGTTCGAGGACGGCCAGCGCGTCCTCAGGGTGCAGCAACTGCACACGTGCGTCGAAGCCCAGCACAGTGGGCACGAGCGGCAACGCGAAATAGCGGGTGAGCACGGTGTCCACGTTCGGGCCGATCATGTTGGTCAGCCGGACCGTGGTCACCCGCACATCCGAGCGGCGCCGTGCGAACCCGCGCACGTAGCCCTCCACCTCGACGGCATCCTTGGCGTACCCGCTCGAGGACAGCCCCTTGGGGGCCATGTCCTCGGTGCAGACCGCGGGAACGCGCGCGCCGGCGCCGTAGACCGCCGCGCTGGACTTGACCACGAGCTTGCTCACCTGCGGCGAACGCTGGCAGGCCGCGAGCAGCTGCATGGTGCCGATCACGTTCATCTCCTTGATGACCGTGCGGCTCTTGGGGCCGGCCGGGCTGGCCGTGGTCGCGGCGTGCACGACGGTGTCCACCCGCGCCGAGCTGATCACCTTGGCGATCAGCGGGTTGCGGATGTCGGCGCGGACGAACTCCGCCCGCCCCATGGACCTGAGCAGGTCCATGGCGGGCGGAGCGGTGTCCACTCCGAGAACTCGTTCGATGTCCGGGTTGGCGGCGAGGCGTGCGGCCAGATGTGCTCCGACGTACCCGCCTGCTCCGGTGACCAAGACGACCTTGGGCGTCATGCGTCTCCCTCTACAGGCGTACTGACCGCCGGTAGCCTACCCCCGTGACCAAGCCGTGACCGGTCGCGGATACGAGGAGTTAACGCAGGTCACACGTGCTTTCCACGGTTATCACCCGATCGGCGCAGCGGGTTACTTGCCCTGCTTGCGACGCGCGTGACGCGTCTTACGCAGCAGCTTGCGGTGCTTCTTCTTGGACATCCGCTTACGACGCTTCTTGATAACCGAGCCCATACGGGTTCCTTAGCCTTGTCTTCCAGTGGGTACCTACCGCGCAGGGCCCAAGTTCACACTTCCGGGGCGCAGGCACGAACGACCGCCGAGTTTACCCGGCGGTCGTCGGGGCCTGTCAGCCAGCGTCGAAGTACGCGTTCTCCAGGTAGGTGTGGACGTCCTGCTCCGGCACCCGGAACGACTTCCCGACCCGGACCGCCGGCAGGTCACCGGAGTGCACCAGGCGGTAGACGGTCATCTTCGAGACCCGCATCATCTTGGCCACCTCGGCGACGGTGAGGAACTGCACCGAGGAGATGGCCGTGGGTTCTGAACTTCGTTGTGTGTTCGGCATGGTTCACGCGTCCTTAGCCACGCGTCGCGCTGCCGATCTTCCCCATCGGCAGTATCGACACGCACGTGCTGCTCAAGAGAGTAGCGGGACACGTGTGACAGATGCGACCTCCGTCAGGCGTACTAGCGGGACACCGTTCCGCCGCGAAGCGTGTTCGGGCAGGTCGGAGCCGTCCCCAAGGACATATTGGGGACAAACCACGACACCTATGCCTCGTGCGCCTTGCCCAGTTCCTGCGACCGGTCGCGGGCCGCCTCGATGGCCGCGAGCAGTGCCGCGCGCACCCCGTGCCGCTCCAGCTCGCGGATCGCCATGATCGTCGTGCCGGCCGGCGAGGTGACCGCCTCTCGCAGGATGACCGGATGTTCCCCGGTCTGCGCCAGCATCGCCGCCGCGCCCACCGCCGACTGGATGATCAGCTTCTCGGCGACGTTGCGCGGGATGCCGAGCAGGATCCCGGCGTCGATCATCGCCTCGACCAGGAAGAAGAAGTACGCCGGGCCGGACCCGGACAGCGCGGTCACCGCGTCCTGCTGCGACTCGGGCACCCGGATGACCTCGCCGACCGTCGACAGGATCTCCTCGACCAGGGCCAGGTGCTGCGACGAGGCGTGCTTGCCC
>CBIMJO010001611.1:0-2627 GCA_966244135.1 uncultured Actinocrispum sp.
CCCGAGGACTGGACCACCGGCGACGAGCCGATGACCGGCCCCCAGGAGTCCTATCTGCACACTCTCGCCCAGGAAGCCGGCGTCCAGGTCCCGGACGCCCTGACCAAGGCCGAGGCCTCCCAGCTGATCGACCAGCTCCAGGAACGGACCGGCCGCGGCACGGGCTGACCAATCCACAGTGGACCGTCTACTTCGGTCAGACGACGTCGCCGATCGCCTTGTCCAGAATCTCCAGTCCCAGCGCGAGTTCGTCCTCGGTGGCGGTCAGCGGTGGCGCGATCCGGAACACCCCGCCCATCCCGGGTAGCTGCACGATGTTCATGTGCAGGCCCAGTTCGAGGCAGCGGCGGGTGATCCGTGCACCGAGCTCGTCGGCGTTGCCCGTGTCCGAGGTCAGTTCGAGGCCGACGAGCAGGCCGCGGCCGCGGATGTCGCCGACGACGGGATGCCGTTCACCGATGGACGCGAGCCCCTGGCGGAGGAACTCCCCCAGTTTGGCGGCGCGTTCGTCGAGCCGGTCCCTGGTCAGCACGTCGAGGACAGTGTTGCCGACGGCGGCGACCAGCGGATCGGAGACGTGGGTGGTGAAGAACAGGTAGCCGCGGTCGTGGGCTTCCTGCTCGATCTCGGGGCTGGTGATCACCGCGGCCAGCGGCAGTCCGGCACCGAGGGTCTTGGAGAGCGTGAGGATGTCCGGGACGATGCCGTCGCGTTCGAAGGCGTACCAGGTGCCGGTCCGGCAGAGCCCGGTCTGGGCCTCGTCGAGGATCAGCAGCATGCCTCGTTCGCGGCATTTCTCTTGCAGGGCGGCGAAGTAACCCGGCGGTGGTTCGAGAACGCCGCCAGAGCTGAGAATCGGCTCGACGATGCACGCGGCCAGGCTGCCGACCGACTGGGCGTCCATCAGGTCGAACGCGAAGTCCAGCTGCCGCCGCCAGTCGAGGTCGCCCTCGGCCGTGGTGAAGTCGGGGCGATAGGTGTTGGGCGCCGGGATAGCGAAGTTGCCCGGCGTTGCGGGCCCGTAGCCCTTGCGGCCGGCGCTGTAGGTGGCGCTGGCCGCGGCTTGGGTCATGCCGTGCCAGGATCGCGCGAAGGACACGATCTCGTGCTTGCCGGTGACGAGCTTGGCCATCCGGAGGGCGGCCTCGTTCGACTCGGCGCCGGTGGTCAGCAGCTGCACCTTCTCCAGCGGCGCGGGCAGGGTCCCGGCCAGCCGCCGGGCGAGGTCGACCACCGGCCGGCTGATCATGCCGCTGAACAGGTGATCCAGGGTGGCGACCTGGCGTTGCACGGTGGCCACGATCTCCGGGTGCGAGTGCCCGAGGATCGCGCTCATCTGGCCGGAGGTGAAGTCGAGGATCCGGCGGCCGTCCTCGGTGACCAGGAAGCTGCCGTCCGCGCTGGCGATGATCTCGGGGGTGAACGCGCCGGGGCCCGCGTAGCGGATCAAGTGCCGGTCGACGTCTGTCCAGAAGCCCATGTCACGACGCTAAAGCCGGGCCCTGCGCCATGTCCATCTCACAATTCCGGCTTGGTTGTTCGGCAGAACCGCACAATGGACGCATGACGCTCAACCCCTGGCGGCTGCGGCTGCTGTGCCAGCTGGACACCCACGGCACCGTCCGAGCCGTCGCCCAGGCCGCCAACATGAGCGCGTCGAGTGTGTCCCAGCAACTCGCCGTGCTGGAGGCGGAAACCCACACCCAGCTGCTGGAACGCGTCGGCCGACGGGTCCGGCTGACCCCCACGGGCGTGATCCTGGCGCGCCGGGCACGGGCGATCCTGGACCACATGGACACCGTCGAGGCGGAGCTGCGCGGGTTCGGCGAGGACCCGGCCGGACTGGTGCGGCTCGGCGCGTTCCAGAGCGCCATCCACACCATGGCGGTCCCCGCGGTGACCAGGCTGGCGGGTTTGCACCCACATCTCGACGTCGAGGTGCAGCACCTCGAGCCGCACGAGAGCATGCCCGCCCTGCGCGGCGGTGACGTCGACGTGATCATCACGACCACCGACTTCGTCGAGCTCCCCCTTGGCCCGGACCTCGACATCGTGCCCCTGGCCACCGACACCATCGTGCTCGTCGTCCCGCCCGGCCACCCCGCCGCCGGCCGTGGCCCCGCCGACCTCGCCGCCTTCGCCGACGAGCCATGGGCGTTCGACATGCCCCACTCCTACATGGCCACCCTCGCCACCCGGCTGTGCCGCCAGGCCGGGTTCGAACCCCGCGTGGTGGGCCGCTTCGGCAACTACATGACCACCCTCCAGCACATCGAAGCGGGCCTGTCGATCGCCCTGCTCCCCAGCCTCGCCGTGGACACCCGCTTCCGCGTCGCCACCCGCCAGCTCGCCACCCCCGTCAGCCGCTCCATCACCGCCGCCGTCCGCCACGGCTCCCCACCCCGGGCCGCCGTCACCACCGTTCTCGAAGCACTGCGCCAGAAAGGCAACTGACATGAGTGAGTGGTTGCGGGAGCTGGTTCTCGCGGTCGGCGACGTGGTGGAGAGCCCGTCGCGGTACAAGGACGATCTCGGCTATTGGGTCGACGGAAGGGAAATCGCCCATCTGGAAGCCGAGAACGTGCTGGATCTACGGCTGACGAGGTCCGTGGTCAGCGCGCGCCGAG
>CBIMJO010001612.1:0-2626 GCA_966244135.1 uncultured Actinocrispum sp.
CTCGTGGTGGCCACCAGGTACGGCTGGCATCGCGACGAGTTCTACTACGTGATCACCGGCCGCCACCCGGCGTGGGGCTATGTCGACCAACCGCCGCTGACGCCACTGCTGGCCCGGTTCGCCGCCGCGCTGCCCGGCGGTGTGCTGCCGCTGCGCGTGCTCGCGATCGCCTGTCAGGTCGGCTGTGTCCTGCTCGGCGCCAAGCTGGCCGCCGAGTTCGGCGGCCGGGCACGTGCCCAGGCCATCGCCGCCGGCTCGGTGGCGGCCAGTACGGCGTTCGTCGCGGCATCGGTGCTGTTCGGCACAACGGTGACCGACCAGGTTGTCTGGGCCGCGATGTTCGTTGTCGTCGCCAGGGCACTGCGGTTGCGCACCACGGCGGCGTGGCTGCCGGTCGGCCTGGTCGGTGGCATCGGTTTGGAGAACAAGGACACCGTCGCCGTGCTGCTGCTGGGCGTACTGATCGGCCTGCTGGTGTGGCAAAGGGATGTGCTGCGCACGCCAGGCCCGTGGCTTGCTGGCAGTCTGGCCATCCTCATGGCCGTCCCGAACGTGGTGTGGGACGCCCAACACGGCTGGCCGAACCTCGAGATGGCGCAGGTGCTGTCCGACCGGACCGGCGGCCCGCTCGGCGCGTTGGCGCAACTGCCACTGCTGCCGCTCTTGGCCGGTCCGCCGCTGATCGTGCTGTGCGTGCTCGGAGTCCGCTGGCTGGGCTGGGGCGCGGGACGCGACCACAGGTGGGCGTTGGCGGTCGCCGTGACCGCGGTCGTCGTGTTCACCGCCACCGGAGGGAAACCCTACTATCCGGCGCCCGCGGTGATCGCGCTGTTCGCGGCTGGGGCCGTTCATGCCGAGACGACGAGCCGGTCGCGGCGCCGCGTGCCAGCCGCCATCGTCCTCTCAGGACTGATCGCGATCCTGGTCGGATACCCCATCCTGCCGGCCCGCGTGCAGAACTCCCTGCGCGCGATCAACCCCACGGTGATGGAAACCTTTGGCTGGCCTGAATTCGTCGATCAGGTCCGGACCGCGGCGGCCACGATGCCCGCTGGCACACCGATTTTCACCAGCAACTACGGCGAAGCCGGCGCGCTCACCATCCTCGGCCAGCCCGCAGGGCTGCGCAATCCGGTAGTCAGCGCCCAGAACGCCTACAGCGACTGGGAACCACCGAACGGCAGCCCCGACACCGTACTGTGCGTCGGCGAGTTCAAAACCGCCTACCTGCACCAGTTCTGGTCGGACGTGCGGGAAATCGGCCCGATCACCATGCCGGACAACGTGCAGAACGAGGAAACCGACCACCACGCCGCGATCTACGTCTGCCAGCGCCCACAAGGCACCTGGGCACAACTCTGGCCTTCTCTACGACACTACGACTGATCGCGCGAGGGCATGCCATTCGCGAGTGTGCGGTCCGTGTGGTGCCGGTTTCTACGGTACGGGCCATGTCTCGGGACAGTCTTCCCACCGCGATCCTCATGGTCGCCAAGGTCAACGGAATCGAACTCGGCTGGATCAGCGATCCGGAGATGAGCTGGTTCGAGGATCTGGTGGCGTCCGGCGGCTCACTGGACAAACAGCAGGCGGGTCCGCTCGGGTACACGCCGCTCATCAGCGCTGTGCGCGGCAGCTCGCTCGGCGGTGGCATGCCCGACGTGGTGAAGGGGCTCCTGGAAGTCGGCGCGAGCGTCCATGCCGGTGATTTCATCATAGGAGTGACGCTGAGCATTGACCTCGGCGCTAGCATCCGGTCCCATGCTGCGGCAGCGCTTCACCGGGACGATCACGACCGGCCCCCGAGGCCGGGTGTATCTGCCGGTGCCGTTCGACCCGGACGAGGTGTGGACCCCGAAGGACACTCATCACATCACCGGGACCCTCAACGGCCGCAAGGTCCGCGGCCCGCTCCGGCGCTTCGGCCCCGACCTCGGCATCGGGCTGGGCGAGGCGTGGCGGCGAGACAACGGCATCGAGGCGGGCGACCAGGTCGACGCGGAACTGATGCCGGAAGGCCCGCAACAGCAGGACTTGGCCGACGACATCGTGACGGCGCTGGCAGCGAGCCCGAAGGCCCGGGAGTTCTTCGACTCGCTTGCGACCTTCTACCGCAAGGGCTACCTACGCTGGATCAACGCCACCACCCGCCGCCCCGACGTCCGCGCCGCACGTATCGCCGAAATGATCACCCTCCTCGAACAGGGGACGAAGCAACGCTAAACCCGAACTCGCGATGACAGGCACGCGATGACATCCGCTCATCGCAACGAGAGTGCGTCCTGCTTGTCAATTGCCGCGTCGCCGCATTGATCGGTGCAACAGCCACAGTGCCAGCGCGACCGGGATCAGGATCGCCGCGAGCAGGATTCCTGCGAACATTCCGTAGCCGTGCGGGTCGGCGGGCTCGAGGCCTTTGCGACCGATGTGAACATTCCGCTCAAATATGGCGTCGACCAGTGCGTGGGCGACACCATCTGCGCCGGCGGCATCCTCTACGGCCAGCGCAACATTCCGGTGATCCTCGACTTCTGCAAGGATATCCGCGAAGTCGCCGAGCCGGGCGCGCTGTTCCTCAACTACGCCAATCCGATGGCGATGAACACCTGGGCGGCCGATCTCTATG
>CBIMJO010001613.1:0-2622 GCA_966244135.1 uncultured Actinocrispum sp.
CCGGACGGTCACCCTGGGAACCACTGGAGCCCCAACGACAAGAACAACCTGACGGCGCTGCTGGCCGAGTTCCGCACGCAGCTCGACGCGTACGGCGCCACCACCGGCAAGCGCTACCAGCTGCACGCCTTCACCCCCGCCGACCCCGCGAAGGTCGCCTCGGGCTGGGACGTCAGCAAGATCTTCAACTACCTGGACGTGGCGAACGTGCAGGGCTACGACTTCCACGGCTCGGGCAGCGACAACTCGTGGGAGCCCAACCGCACCGGCCACCAGGGCAACCTGTACGCCGACGCGGACGACCCGTACAACTTCCACTTCAGCGTGGAGAACGCCATCAACGCGTACACCAACGCGGGCGTGAACCCACGGAAGCTGACCGTGGGGCTGGCTTTCTACGGCCGCGGCTGGCAAGGCGTGGCCGACGGCGGGAAACACGGTGAATGGCAAGCGGCGAACGGCGCCGCACCAGGCCAGTTCGCCGAGGAGGCGGGCACCCGCGGATACGGGAACCTGGTCGCTTCCGTACCGGGATGCACGGTTTACCACGACGAGGCCGCGGTGGCGACTTCCTGCTACACCGGCAACCAGTGGTGGACCTTCGACGACCTCTGGTCGATCGGCAAGAAGACCGCGTGGATCAAGCAACGCGGCCTGCTCGGCGCCATGGCCTGGGAGATGTCCGGCGACCCGGGCAGCCTGCTGAACGCCGTGGATTCGGGCCTGCGGTAGATCGCTTGATACGGTTGCCTTTGTGGGGAAGCTCCGCACAAAGGCAACCGTTCTTACTTTCCTTGGCCAGCGGGCTGTTCCGCACGACAGGCGTCATGCCACGGAACCCACAGCCAGGCATTGGCCTCGAATTCCTTTTCCTGGACAAGGACTTTGCGGAATGCGGCCGGGTTGAGCGTCGTGTGCAGCGGCTCGATGGTGTCGCGGTAAATGGTGTCCGAGACCAGCAGGGCCAGGTTCGCGTCGGGCACCGCGTCGATGGCCGCTCGTAGTGGCGCGGAATTCACCATGCGGGCCACCTCAACCGGGCCGGGCCCGGCGAAGCCGTTGTCTCCAGCCATCAACCGGCCGAAATGCATCGCTACCCGCAACCGCAGCCGAGCGTCCGGCCGGAGAATGCGATTCCGCCGACTCAGAGCCGCGTCAAGGTGCCGCACGAACCCGTCCACAACGTGCGATTCCTGCTCGTCCTGGGGCAGCACAGCCAGTTCGCCGTCACCTGCCGCCTGCCGGTTCCAGGTACCTCGGTGCAGACCGGCGGCTTCGGCGGCCCAGTCAAGCACCTCCATCAGATACCGTTGTGTGTCCTGTTGCAGGTAGTCGTCCCTGCGTCCATAGCCGACGGCATCAGCGGCCAAACAGAGCCTTCGACAACTCGCGCCGATGAGGGTCATCCAAGGGGCCTTCCTTATCATGATCTTCGAGGAGACCCCATTGTGATCATCTCCCACTCAGCGACAAACCGCACTAACGCGGGTTTCACGCACTGGTCGAGATGTCTCTGAGCCTGGCCAGGTCGAACACGGTGATCGTCAGGTGGCCGCACTTGATGAGACCCTCCTTCGTCAGCTCGGACAGCAGCGTCTCAGTAGCCCGGCGCCGGAGGCCCACCATGGACCCCAGTTCGGTCTGAGTCAGGTGGACATCGACCTCACACCGCGAGCCGCGCATGATCCCGAAGTCGTCCGCGAGGCTGACCAGGACCCGGCTCAACCTGATCCGCCCGTTGTACGAAATCGTGTCCATGTATCGCTCTTCGGCATGCCGCAGGCGCGCGTTGATCATTTTCATGATGTGCAAGGCAAGCACAGGGTGAGCCTGCATCAGTTCTTCGAGCACAGTGCGCCGGATACGTCGAGCGCGCACATCTCGGCATGTGACTACCGTTGCCATCCGCTCACTGCGATCAATTCCGGCCATCTCACCAATCAGGTCACCTGCCTCCCGTATGGCCAAGATACTGGTCATACCTGTCGTCGACCGGCCAATCACCTTGACTATCCCACTGAGCAACAGCAGGGCGTGATCATCGCTTCCGCCCTGGTTCAGCAAGATCTTCTTGGCCTCGTAGTCGACGTCATGACCGGCGTTGATGATCACAGTTCTTGCCGACCTCGGGAGACTTCCGAGTAACGTTGTCGGCCGCCATTGATCCAATTCGACTCCAGCCGGGAGGATGCCGTCTTCACGTCATTCTCGCTGACCAGCGAAGGATCATTAGCAGCGCCTCAACATCAATTCCGTCCATCGGAGAAAACCGCAGTTCACATAGCCGCGGTCCGGCTTCGCCGGTAGTCGTGTCCCGGTCTGCGGGCCGTTGACAGCGGTCCGCGGACCGGGGTGTGATGATCCAGGACCTCCCCGCCGCCAAGGTCCACCTTTACTGTGTGGAAGGGGATGCCTTGCGCCGCCTGGTTTTGTCCGCTTTGCTCGCCGTCTCAATGGTTTCGGCCGGCTCGCCGTCCTCCGCCGCGACCGCGTGCGCGGTGACCGACACGATGGTCGCGGTGTCGAACTACTGGGTCGAGCACGGCACGGACCTCGACGCGAACAACTGGCAGAACGCGACCTACCACATCGGAAACCTGGCGGTGGTAAGGACAACGGGGG
>CBIMJO010001614.1:0-2622 GCA_966244135.1 uncultured Actinocrispum sp.
CAACCCCGGGCACGTGACCTACACGTCGATGGTGTTCAAGGGCACCGACTACGAGACCACGGTGCAGAAGGTGACCTCCAGTCTGACCTGCCCGGTGCCGGGGGTGTGTTCGCAGTGGGCGTCGTTCTCCGCGCCGCTGTCCCTGTTCGGTCACACGGGCCTGCAGGAGATCCGGTTCCGGACGTTCGTGCCGCAGCCGTCGCTGGGTGACGGGGTGACCCGGGAGATGCGGAACAACCTGAACATCCAGACCACGGTCGTCGGCACCGGCAAGAGCCTGGCGAACGTGACCCGGGAGCCGTGGGTGCGCGGGAAGGGCTGGTACACGATGCCGCCCTACGGCTACTGCGAGGCGACCGCGGTGGACGCCGACCCGGCCGGGCCGGGACTGATCCCGGACGCCCCGGTGTCCGGGGTCTGGTCGCCGGTGGTCAAGCAGGTCACGCACTCCTCGGATGGCAGCCTGCCGGTCACCCACGTCTTCGCGACGTTGGACGCGAACTTCCACGCGGTCCCGCCGGTGCTGGGCACGGTGCTGTGGGACCACGACGGCGACACCCCGCAGCAGGCGGTGCCGGTCGACACGACGGCGCTGGCCAATGGGCTGCACAAGCTGCTGCTGAAGACCAGCTGCCACTCGAGCGCGCTCGGCGCCGGCACGAACGAGGGTGTGCTGGTCGTCCCGTTCGTCGTCGCCAACTGATCCTCGCCGCGGGCCGCGGACCGAACCCTGAGGGGGGCTGTCTGTGGCGCGCTACCCGGCCGGCCAGCCGATCCGCATCTCCTGGACCATCAAGGACCTGACCGGTGCCCTGGTCAACCCGACCGCCCAGACCCTGACGCTGCTCAAGCCGGACCAGTCGACCGAGACGTTCTCGGCGCCCTCAACCATCGGCACCGGCCTGTTCTACCAGGACATCTCCGCGACTTCGCTGTCCCAGGTGGGGCCGTACCAGTGGAAGGTCGTGTCCACCGGCACCGGCGCCGGGGTGGTGACCGGCGGCTTCGACGTGGTGGACCCGTTCGCCACGGAGCTGATCAGCGTCGAGGACGCGAAGGACTACCTCCGCAAGTCCGGATCAAGCACTGCGGACGACGACCAGTTGGAGCGGATGATCGCGGCGGTCACGGATGCGGTGGAGGCGTACATCGGCCCCGTCGGCCGGCGCACCGTCACCGAGATCGTGTACCCCGCCTCAGGGGTACTGCACCCGGCCGGGCCGGTCCTGACGGTTACCTCGATTACCCCATACGCAGGTGTCGCGCTCGGCGCTGGTACCTACACGCTGCTGCCGGACGGGACGATCGCGCCGGCGGTCTATTCGACCGGCTTCTACGCCGCCTACTACACGGTGGTGTACGTGGCCGGGCGGACATCGGTGCCTGCGGCGGTCGGTGAGGCCGCGTTGGCCATCCTCGGCCACTTATGGTCGACCTCGCAACGCGGCGGCTCAGCCAGTCCCCAGATAATCGGCGCAGCGTCGGCCGACCTCGTTGATGTCGGGTCGTTGGCTTTCTCCTACCTCAAGTCGTATGGGGTGCGGGAGTTGCTGGGCTCATACGCGCGCCCGCCCGGGACGGCCTGATGGCGACCAGTCGGGTCCCGGCGACGCTGACCGCGCTCGTTGCCGCATTGGAAGCCGTCCTCGACCCGAACACCGTCTACGACGGTCCGGAGATCACCGGGGACGTGCCGCTGGTGGCGGTGTGCATCGGCTACGACGGCGACCCAACAGGTGACATGCGCGCGGTGGAGAACTGGACGCAGCGCTGGGCCGGGCTGGGTGCCGGGATGAAGGAAGAGGCGTTCGACGTCCTGTGCTGCGTGATCGCCTTCTCCGGCGAGACGACGATTGCCGATAAGCGTGCCGCCGTATTCGCGACCTTCGCCACCGTGGAAACCGTCGTCCGGCCGCCCACGCTGCCGGCCACGCTGGGCCTGACGTCACCGGCGATGGCGGAGTTCACGGCGGGCGAGCTCTACCAGGAACAGACCGCTGCGGGTCTGCAGTGTCGGATCCCTTTCACCGTCTCATTCAGCCGCATCCGGATCTAGGAGAGCGCCTTGGCAACCCTGAGGAATATCAGCGATTCGGCGCTGTCCGTGCCTGACCTGAACAACCGCCTCGTTGAGCCGGACGAGCTGGTCGAGGTCGACAACGAGGTGGCCCGCGGGTTCGTCGGCCAGGACGCGACCTGGAAGGTCGAACTCGACGACGACGACCCGCGGACCGTCGCCGAGCTCAAGGCCGAGCTGGAGGCGCGGGGTCTGCCGACGACGGGGCGGAAGTCGGACCTGATCGCGCGGCTCGCCGAGCCGGAGAAGCCGGCGGTCGAGTGAGGCGGCGACTGGCCCGCGCCTTGCGGGCGCTAGCAACGCGGATCGACCCGCTACCGCCGCGTCCACCGATGACGGTCGCGAGCAGGATCATGCGGCCGTTGGGGGAGAAGCTGGGGGATTCGTCATGCTCGCTGTCGGTAAGGATCTGCGCCTGGCGGGTCGAAAGGTCGAGCAGGGCGACCTGGAACTTGCCCGAGTTGCGCGTGATGTACGCAAGTGTTTTTCCGTCCGGGCTTATTCTGGGCGAGACATTATAGCTCCCCTCGAAAGTGATGCGCTGC
>CBIMJO010001615.1:0-2613 GCA_966244135.1 uncultured Actinocrispum sp.
TCCGACGACGGCACTGGTAATCCGTCACGGATCCACCACGTGGGCAGGTACGTCGGCGACGGCACGATGGTCGACGCGCCCACCGAGGGCCAGCTGGTCGACGTGCGTCCCATGAGGGGCGACGGCCACTTCATCGGAGCACGACGCATCGTCGGCTAGCCGGGAATGCCGTCCCGGCCGCCCGCCGCAGGCGACCGGGACGGCGCCACCGACACCCCCTCAACCAAGATCTACTATGTTCCTTAGTAGTATGACGGCCGTGTACCAGCTACCAGACAGCTTGCGGTGTCCCGAGTGCATGGTCGCGTTCCACTTCACTCCATCACCGCATCAGCCGATGGCCGACAGCGTCTTTGGCGTGTTGTCCTGCGGAACACACACCTTTCCGGTGATCGACGGCATCCCGGTGATCCGGTCGGGCACGATCGATGTTCACGAACACATGACCGGACGAACGGAAGTGACCGGGCCGTCCATCGACGAGCTGCTCTACCGAGTCCGTGTCGAGCCCCTCGATGCACTGGTGAGCCTCTTGACGTTTCCTCCGTCGCTGCCATACGGATTGGAACAGCGCAAGGGGCTGCGGCTTGCCCTGACCCGGGGACCAGGCGCGCGGCTCGCCGAACGCAATCGCCGGAGGCTGGTGCGGCGAATGCTCGACCGGCTCGACGAACAGTGCGCACAGGACTGGTTCGACCTGAGCTACCTCAAGAGCCGCAACGTCAACAGAGAGCTCCACCCCTACTTCCTGAACCGGTTCGGCCAGCCCCGGTACCTCGCCTCACTGTCCCTGACCAGCATCCTCAGCGAAGATCCCCTGCCATTGCTTGATCTTGCCTGCGGGTTCGGCCATGTCATGCACCACCTCGCCGCACGCACACGTCCATTGCGATCGGTGGGTGTGGACCGCAACTTCTTCCAGCTCTGGGTGGCCAGGCGCTTCGTCGCCCCCGGCCAGCGGTACGTGTGCGCGGATGTCAGCGGTCCACTCCCCTTCGCGGACAACAGTTTCTGCGCATCTGTCTGCACGGATGCCTTTCACCTGTTCGACAATCAGGCGGAATGCCTTACCGATCTGCGGCGGTGTGCTCGCGACGGCACAGTCGTGATCGACCGCGTCGGCAACCGGATGGTGGAACCGCACGACGGCGAACGTGAACTGACCCCGGAGGGATACGTCGGCCTCACCGGCGACGCGCACTGGCGAATGATCGGCCAGACCGAGCTCGTCCAGGGCTATCTGCAAGGCCGCCGACCGCAACTGGCCGAGCAGCGGGCCACCGACCGGTTCAGCGCGGAGAAGTGGCTGTCATTGATCATCACCGACAGCACTGTTCTGTTCCAGGACTACGGCCCGTTCGACCGCCTGCCGCACAGCGAAGGTCGCCTCGGGCTGAATCCGATCTACCGGGCCGAATCCGCGACCGACGGCGTCCGGCTGCTGTTCGACTTCCCGTCCACCTGGTACGCGTTCGAGAACTCGGAAACCCTGAGCTACCACGTGACCGGAGTCAAGCTGAGCACGGCGGAGTTCGAAGCGGTCCGCGACGGACACCGCACAGCGTGCACGGACGATCTCGTGCGGCAGTATGTCCTGCTGGGCATGCCGGAGCGGTACACCCGGCCACTGTCCCCCAGCCAAGCTGAGCGATCCATCGTCTAGCCCTGCTTGGTCAGCCCGACGATGCCGACCACGATGAAAAGCGCGCCCATCGGATAGCCGGTCAGCAGATCCTGCAGTCCCGTTGTGGGCAACCAGCGAACGTCTCCCAGATGCACGTACATGTGCGTGACGACGATCAGAGCACCGACTGCGACTCCTCACACCGGCACTACCACCTGTCTACTATTGTCGATAGTACTCACGATCAGGCCGCTCCGGCCATGAATCGCGAATCGACTACTATCGGCTCTAGTAGCATGGTCTGACCGGCAGGGAGAGGTGAGTTGCCAGGTGGCACGGGATCGGCTCGACCGCCGGAGGTTCCTGGTGTTGGGCGCCGGGCTGGTGGCCACGACCGGTTTGGCCGCATGTTCTTCCACGAGCGACAAACCAGGGCCGGTACGCATCGAGCCAGGTTCCCCGGCCGTTGCCGACCGGGAGCGGGCCCGGCGCGCCGCGGGTGCCCGTGTGACCACAGTGGAGCTTGCCGCAGTGGCAGGTGAGGTGGATCTCGGCGGTGTCCCGGTCCCCACGTGGACGTTCGACGGACGTTTGCCGGGCAAGGAGATCCGCGTCAAGAAGGGTGAGGTCCTGCGGGTCCGGCTGAAGAATCAGCTTCCACAGCCGACGACGATTCACTGGCACGGTCTCGCCCTGCGCAACGACATGGACGGCGTACCCGACCTCACCCAGCCGGAAGTCGCGCCGGGCGGTGAGTTCACCTACGAGTTCACGGTGCCGGACGCCGGCACCTATTGGTTCCATCCTCATGTCGGGGCCCAGCTGGACCGTGGCCTGTACGCGCCACTGATCGTCGAGGATCCGGGCGACGGGGCCGGCTACGACGCCGAAATGGTCGTAGTGCTCGACGACTGGCTCGACGGTCTCGGCCGTGACCCGGACTCGGTCCTCAAGGACTTGCAGGCCAACGGGATGGCCATGGGCGGCGG
>CBIMJO010001616.1:0-2612 GCA_966244135.1 uncultured Actinocrispum sp.
CTCCACGACGAACCCGTTGGGCGTCAAGGGTGTCGGTGAGGCGGGCACGATCGCCTCGACGCCCGCGGTGGTCAACTCCATCGTCGACGCGCTGCGTCACCTGGGTGTGAACGAAGTCGAGATGCCCTGCACGCCAAAGCGAGTGTGGCAGGCGATCCAGCAGGGAGGTGCCCGGTGATCCCGGAGCAGTTCGACTACGTCGCACCGGCCACAGTGGACGACGCGGTGCGGGAGCTGGCGGACGCGGGGGAGGACGGCAAGGTCCTGGCCGGCGGCCAGAGCCTGATGCCGGTGCTGCGGATGCGGCTGGCCGCCCCGGCCAAGATCATCGACATCGGCCGGATCGCCGAGCTGCGCGGCGTCCGCGAGGACGGCGACGCCATCGTGATCGGCGCGATGACCACCCACTACGACGTCCAACGGGATCCGTTGGTGCGGACCCACCTGCAGCTGATCGCCCTGGCGACGGACACCGTGGCCGACCCGCAGATCCGCCACCGGGGCACGTTCGGCGGGTCGCTCGCGCACGCCGACCCCGCGGGCGACCTGCTCGCCCCGGCGCTGGCGCTGGACGCGGAGATGGTGGTGGCCGGGATGGACGGCCGGCGGACCGTGCCGGCGGCCGAGTTCTTCACCGACTACTTCACCACCGTGCTGTCCCCGGCCGAACTGCTCGTGGAGATCCGGCTGCCCAAGTACACCGGGTGGCACGCGCACTACGAGAAGTTCAGCATCTCGGCGCAGGCCTGGTCGGTGGTCTCGGTCGCGGCGGCGGTCCGCACCGAGGGCGGCACCATCGCCGAGGCCAGGATCGGGCTGACGAACATGGCGTCCACCCCCGTGCGGGCGCGTACCGTGGAGGCGGCCCTCGTGGGCCAGCAGGCGACGGCCGAGAACATCAAGGCGGCCGCCGCCCACGCCGCGGAGAACACGAACCCGACGACGGACGGTGATGCCAGTCCCGAGTTCCGCAGCCACCTGGCGCGGGTGCTCACCGGGCGGGCCGTCACCGCCGCCATCGGCTGAGTCGTCGAGGAGACTGGGCCTGTGCAGCTGGAACACAAGTTCACCGTCAACGCACCTGTCGACGATGTCTGGCAGGCCCTGCTGGATCCGGAAAGGGTGGCGCCGTGCATGCCCGGCGCCACCCTGACCAGCGTCGACGGCCCCAGGTTCGCCGGTACCGTCAAGGTGAAGATGGGGCCCATCTCGTTGCAGTACAAGGGTTCCGGTGAGTTCGTCTCAACCGATCAAGACACCCGGGTGCTGAAGATCAACGCCTCCGGCAAGGACTCCCGGGGCAACGGCACGGCGTCCGCGGACGTCACGGTCACACTGTCCACTTCGGACGGGACGACCGTCGGTGATGGGGTCACCGCACTCGCGGTGACCGGCAAGCCCGCGCAGTTCGGGCGGGGACTGATCGCCGAGGTGGGCGGGAAGATCCTGGACACCTTCGCGCAGAACCTGGCCGCCCAGCTGGAACCCGAGCCGGATTCGCCTTCCGCGGCAGATGATGCGCCCGCTGCGGAAGCGCCCGCGGAGGAGCCTGTTGCGAAGGCGCCGCGTGTTGTTCCAGTGTCTTCGGCACCCGAGATCGATTTGCTGGAGTACGCCGGTTCCTCGGTGGTCAAACGGGTCGCGCCGCTGATCGTCCTCGGACTTTTGCTGGTTATATTCCTATCCCGCCGCAAGCGGAAATAATCTCCTGGCAGGATGTCGCGCATGCGCCGGCTCCTGCTCGCGAGTTTGTCCGCGGCCACACTTGTCGCTGGGTGCGCGACGAGTGACGGTTCGCAACCGCCTATCTCCGTGCCGACCGGGCTCGCCCCGCCGCCGGCGCAGCAGCAGCTCAACTCGCCGCCGCCCGCGTCCGACAACGGCTTCACCGTGGTCGCGAGCGGCGACGTGCTGATCCATCCGGCGCTGACCGACCAGGCGACCGAGGATGGCGGCGGTCAGCGGGACTACCGCAAGATCCTGGCCGGTGTGAAGGCGACGGTCGGTGCCGCCGATCTGGCCATCTGTCACCTGGAAACGCCATTGGCGGACGCCGCCGGCCCGTTCAAGGGCTATCCGGAGTTCAGCGCGCCGCCGGAGATCGTCGACGCGCTGAAGGACATCGGCTACGACGATTGTTCGACCGCGTCCAATCACACGATCGACCAAGGCTCCGACGGCGTGAAACGGAC
Source organism: uncultured Actinocrispum sp. (assembly GCA_966244135.1). Classification (GTDB taxonomy): domain Bacteria; phylum Actinomycetota; class Actinomycetes; order Mycobacteriales; family Pseudonocardiaceae; genus Kibdelosporangium. The sequence goes on from CBIMJO010001616.1 coordinate 2,193, forward strand.
CCTCGACGCACTCGACAAGGCGGGCATCAAACACACCGGTTCGGCCCGTTCCGAGCCGGAGGCGAAAAAGCCGCTCATCGTCGAGGTGCACGGCGTGAAGATCGGCCACATCTCGTTCGCGTTCGGCTTCAACGGCAAGAAACTGCCCGCCGACAAACCGTGGCTCGCCAACACCATCGACGCCGACGACATCATCGCGGCCGCGAAGGCCGCCCGCGCGGCCGGCGCCCAGGTGGTGATCGCCAGCCTGCACTGGGGCACCGAGTACGTCCAGGAACCGACCACCGAGCAGAAGAACCTGGCCAAGAAGCTCCTCAACGACCCCAGCATCGACCTGATCATCGGCCACCACGCGCACGTCGTGCAGCCGTTCGAGAAGATCAACGGCAAATGGGTCGCCTACGGCATGGGCAACGAGAT
>CBIMJO010001617.1:0-2609 GCA_966244135.1 uncultured Actinocrispum sp.
CTTATCGTCGGCGGCGCCGTGCTGGAGTACACGGTCAATGGCGCGAGCGTGCGCCGCGCAAATGCGCGAGCCTGTGCCGGATCGATCAAAGAGGCCACGGACTCGTTTTCGTTATCGGCTGTCACCGGGCGGCCACTCGCCGCTGCGCGGCGCCGCAATGCGACGGCTTCCCGTTCCGCCGAACGGAGGTCGGCCAGGGCTGTGACTCCGCTCATACCCACGAGCCAGCCGCGCTTGTGCAGGGTCTCCAGCGCGGCCTGGCCGGGCGCGGACCGGGCCGCCACGACCGCGCGGAAACTGCCGCCGGCCAGGTCGACCAGGGGCGTGCCGAGCAGCTGGGCCAGCTGGGCGAAGTCGCCGTCCGCGTCGAACCGGTGCCGCTCCCGCACGTCCACCCCGGCGATCACGCGGTAGTCCTGGCCGGGGCGGTTGTCCAGCAGCGTGGCCAGCAGGTCGCCTGTGGACTCGGCGGCCGCGCCACCGGCGAGCAGCAGCCGCGCGGCCAGCCGGGCGGTGTGGCCACGGGACGCGTCGACCTCCCGGCGAACCAGCCCGAGCAGGGCCAGCGACATCGCCACCACCGCGCGGTCGCCGACGGTGAACGCCCGCGAGCGGCCGACGACCAGCACCGAGGACGGCTCGACCGGGTGCAGGACCGCGTGGTCATCGCCGATCTTCGTGCTCCCGGAGCGCGGCCCGGTGCCGGTGCGGACCTTGGCGGCCAGCGCCTTGAGATCGTCGGTGGGCTCCGGCGCGAGGCCGGACCGGGTGACGACGGTGCCTTCGGCGTCCAGCAACAGGGCCCACGCGGCCAGTGAGGTGGCCAGGGCGCGCACAGTGGTCTCGGTTGGTCGGGGTCGGGCCGCGGCGCGGGTAAGGGCCCGCTGGCCGTCCGCGATCACCCTCAGCTCGGTGTTCTGGGCGTCCGCGAGCGCGGTGCCGACGGCCTGGCTGACCGCGAGGAACGGGGTCTTCTCGGGGACCACCACGAGCGGCATCCCACGGTCGTGACAGGCCCTGACCAGGGCGTCCGGGACCGCGTCGTACACCGGCGTCACGCCGAACCCGAGCGCGCTCACGCCCGCTTTCGCGAGCCCCTCGACGTACGCCTCGATGTCGGCCGGGCGCTTGGGGAAGTTGACCCCGGCGGTGAGCAGCAGCTCCTGGCCGAGCAGGTAGGGCACCGGGTCGCGCAGCTCGCTGACGTGCGCCCAGCACACCGGCCGGTCGAGGTTCTCCTTGCCGGCCTTGACCTCCAGGCGCAGCTCGGCCCGGTCCACGACGGTCCGCAAGGGCACCGTTCTGAGCGTCATGACGTCTCCGGGGCCGATTCATCCAATAGGCGGTCACCCGATTGTGCAGTTCACCCCCTCACCGGGCCAGAGCCGTTTGCATACGGTGACCGGAACGACACAAGAGGGAGGCGCACGTGGGCTTGGACTACGCGGTGATTGTGGCCTACCTGCTGGGCATGATCGGCATGGGGTGGTGGGGCATGCGCCGCGCCACCACCAAGAGCGAGTACCTGGTGGCAGGACGGCGGTTGGGCGGCGTCATGTACTCCGGCACGATGTCGGCCATCGTGCTCGGCGGCGCGTCCACCATCGGCGGCGTGCGACTCGGTTACCAGCACGGCATTTCCGGCGCCTGGCTGGTGCTGGCAATTGGCCTGGGCATCCTGCTCCTGTCGGCGGCATTCGCCCGCCGGATCGCCCGTTTGCGCGTCTACACCGTGTCGGACATGCTCGACATCCGCTACGGCGGCTCGTCCGCGGCCGTCTCCGGCGTGGTGATGTGGGGCTACGCGCTGATGCTGACGGTCACCTCGCTCGGCGCCTCCTCGACGATCTTCAACGTGCTGTTCGGGTTCGACCGGTGGGCCAGCATCCTGTTGTCCGGCGGGATCATCGTGCTGTACTCGGTGCTCGGCGGGATGTGGTCGATCTCGATGACCGACATCGTGCAGTTCGCCGTGAAGACGGTCGGGATCCTGTTTCTGCTGCTGCCTTTCGCGCTTGCGCGGGCCGGCGGGTTCGCCGGGATGCGGGAACGCCTGGCGGCCAGCGACTTCGACTTCACCGCGATCGGCGGCACGACCATCGTCACGCTGCTGGTCACCTACACGCTGGGCCTGCTGATCGGGCAGGACATCTGGCAGCGCGTGTTCACCGCCCGCACACCCAAGGTCGCGACCTGGGGCGGGATCACTTCGGGGCTCTACTGCGTGGTCTACGCGTTCGCGGGCGCGTTGATCGGGATGGCCACGCATTCGCTGTACCCGGGGATCGGCGAGAAGGACACGGCTTTCGCCACCGCCGTCGAGAACTTCCTGCCCATGGGCGTGCGCGGGCTCGTGCTGGCGGCGGCGCTGGCGGCGCTGATGTCGACGTCGAGCGGGGCGCTGATCGCGTCCTCGACCGTCGCGGCCAACGACATCTGGCCCCGGCTGACCGGCCGCCCGGGGTCCAAAGAGGACGTTCACTCGAACCGGTTGTTCACGCTGGTGCTCGGCGTGATCGCGATCCTGCTGGCGATGCTGATCGAGGGCGTGATCGCGGCGCTGACGGTGGCCTACAACCTGCTGGTCGGCGGGTTGCTGGTGGCGATCG
>CBIMJO010001618.1:0-2604 GCA_966244135.1 uncultured Actinocrispum sp.
GTCCGCCCCGAGCTGGACCAGGATCTCGTTGTTCGCCCGGAACGGGGGCCGCAGGAACACCGCCGTGCGCGGGTAGACGCGGTCGCCGACCTCGACGCCTTGGACGCGGCCGTTCTCGCGCACGATCCGGGTGATCTCACCGGGCACGATCGGGATGTCGCGCGCGGTGAGTTGCGCGGGGTCGTCCAGCGGTGTGGTGTGCGGGAAGAAGATCAGGTCCGGGGACCACTGGCGGACCAGCAGGGCGTGCTCGGCGGACCCGATCACGGCGAGCGGCTCGTCGCGGACCTCGTAGCCGTGGCAATAGGGGCATGCGATGACATCCTGGCCCCAGCCTTCCCGGATACCGGGTATGTCCGGCAGCAGGTCCGTCACGCCGGTGGCCACGATGACCCGGCGCGCGGCGATGGTGTCCCCTGTGGACAGTTCGGCCTTGAATCCTTTGTGGATGGTGGTGACCGAGGCCTGGACGATGTCGACGCCGTAGCCCTCGACTTCCTTGCGTCCCAAGGCAAGGAACTCGCTCGGCGGCATGCCGTCGCGGGACAGGAAGCCGTGCATGTGCGCCGCGGGGGCGTTTCGTGGGTTGCCCGCGTCGACGACCGCGACCGTACGGCGGGAGCGGCCCAGGGTGAGTGCCGCGTTCAGGCCGGCGGCTCCGGCCCCGATGATGAGTACGTCGTATGTCATGGCCCGAGGGTGCGCGCGCCGATGCGGATCTGACAAACTTTGTTGCCGAAACTGGGATAACCTGGCCGGTATGGACGACGCCATCTCCGCCGCGCTCGCCGAGGTCGGGCCGCGGCTCAAACGCATCCGCACCGAGCGCGGGGTGACCCTGGCCGAGCTGGCCGACGCCACCGGGATCTCCAAGAGCACGCTGTCGCGGCTGGAGGGTGGCCAGCGCAAACCCAGCCTCGAGCTGCTGCTGCCGATCGCGCTGGCCCACCAGGTGCCGGTCGACGAGCTGGTCGGCGCCCCCGAGATCGGGGACCCCCGCGTCCGTCTCACCCCACGCCGCATCAAGCGCAGAGACGGCAGCACGGAGACGATCATCCCGCTGACCAGGCAACCCGGTGCCCCGCACGCCTTCAAAATGGTCATCCCGCCGCGCCACTGCGAGCCGACCCCGATGACCCACGAAGGCTATGAGTGGATGTACGTGCTGGCCGGCCGCGTCCGCCTGATCCTGGGCGCCAACGAGACGATCCTCAGCCAGGGCGAGGCGGCCGAGTTCGACACCCGGATCCCCCACTGGTTCTCCGGCGCCGACGGCCACCCCGCCGAGGTGATCAGCATCTTCGGCAAACAGGGCGAACGCATGCACCTCCGCACATAGCTGATCAGGTCAGATTCGCAGCCGTGGGTCGAGGGCGAACTTGGTCAGCTGGTCCTCGGTCAGCGGCGGGGCCGGCCGGGTGACGACCGGCGGCTTGGTGAGATCCATCTGCTGATAGTCGGCGTTGTACGACGACACGTTCAGCCGGAGACCGTTCGCCTTGTCGTAGTAGTTGCCGCCCTCCTGATGGGTGTCCGGTGGCACCAGCTCGGTCAGGATCTGGTCGGCCGCGCAGTCCATCCGGGACGTCCATTCCCGCCAGTCCTTGGGGAGCGGTCCGGCCATGTCAACGTCAGCGCAAGCTCCGGCAACCGTGATCACACCCGGTGGTGAGTTCGGCAGGACAGCCGGTACCAACCCGGCCGCCACCACCACCGCGACGATGCCGGTGATCCCCGCGGCGTGCCTGCGTTGCCGGGGTGTCAGCTGGCCCAGGGCTTCGGCGATGTCCAGGCGGGTGTCGCTGTCGCGGGTGGGTGGCGCTGGGGTGTCCGGTGGTGTGGCGACGGTGTGGTGTCTGCGTTTGGCGGACAGGAAGACGTTCGTCAGGATCTTGTGCCCGCCCGACGAAGTACTCCTCGAAGTCGGGATCCCCCATCTCGCTCCTCTCGGTGTGTCCTGGATACCCGTGCGGCCCTCGCGGAGGTTCAAGTCGTGATGACAAGGATGTCAATACACCGGACAAGCATCTTGTGACTTAGCGTCAAAGTCGACTAACTTTTGCGGATACAGAACGAAAGCTCGTCCTTGCTATTGGTACTTTTGGCGGATTGCGTCCCAAGTGCCCCAGAATCCAAGGTTGCGTGTGAGCTAGCGCACCTTAGTTCGGCTAGTTTCCCAACGAAGTGGAGCGGAGTAGTGCCGGATCAGCCGACCGACCGCGCCGCGCTGCGCAGGGCCAACCTCGCGTGGGTCGTCCGTGTCCTACGCGAACAGGGTGGACTGTCGCGAGCGCAGCTGGCGGTGCTCTCCGGGCTGAGCAAGGCGACCATCTCCACGCTCGTCGCGGAGCTGACCGCGCGGCGCCTGGTCCGGGCCGGTGGCATCGCCGCCGGGGGACAGGGCCGCCCCGGCCAGATCGTCGAGCTCGACCCCCGAGGGGTGCGCGGGATCGGGCTGGAGGTCGGCGTCGACCACCTCGCCGTCACCTCGGTCGACACCGCAGGGCACGTCGTGGCCGACCGCAGGGCCGCGTTCGATGTGCTGTCCGCGGGGGTCGACCGCACCATGGACAAGCTGGCCGAGGTGGCCGGCGACGAGCTGAC
>CBIMJO010001619.1:0-2600 GCA_966244135.1 uncultured Actinocrispum sp.
CGTCGGGTAGCGTCGGCGCGTTGCCGCGCCGACGCCCCCTCAGAACCGTGCGTGCCACTCATCGCGGCACACGGCTCAAGCAAGCCCCGAAGGCTCACAGACAGACGGAAGTGCTGTGCTCGCTGCCATTGCCGGTGATCCGGCGTTGGCAGTGGGCGTGTATGAGACGGTCTGCGATGTGTTCGTCCGGCGTGCCAGCTCCCCACACGGTGATCGCGTGTTTGCGGATCGCCTTGCGGGTAGTGGCGAGCCACTGTTCCCACTCTTGTGGGCTTTGTGGCTCACGATCGGCGTGCAACAGCAACCCCTGGCATATCGAAACATCGCCAATGCTGAGTCTGCAATAAACGCAGCATGGTTTTGCCCACCGGGGGTTTGCCGCGGCGACGCCGTGTGGCCCAGTAGTCGGTCAGGGTCGGATCATCCGGAGACGCCGCCCCGGCCACCATTCGGTGCCGGACGATCGCGGTCCAGGCGAACTTGCGGAGGTAGAAGCCGGTGTTCTGGCTACCGAATATCCACGAGTCCTGCCTGGAGGGGTTGAACTTGCCGAAGTACCGGGCAGTCACCCAGCGGGTCGGCTTGTTCGTATGAGTGAATCTGGCCCACTTGTAGACCAGTCTCCACACGTGAGCGTCCAACGCGTTGAACGCCCGCTTGGACACCCCGATCCGATAGTAGGCGGCCCACCCGACGATGATCGGGTTGAGCTTGGCGATCACCGCGTCGGCGTTGGCCCCACGTAGGGCTTTCGCCTCGGTGGACAGCCGTTTCCGGATCCGTCGCAGCGCGTCGTTGCTCGGCTTGGTCAGCAGCTTGCCGTTGGGATACCGGCGGATGCTGAACCCCAAGAAATCCACGCCCTGATCTTCCAGGTGCGTGATCTGGGTCTTGCCCTCGTTGAAGACCAAACCTCTGGGGGCCAACCATTCCGTGAGCCGCGCCTTGACCAATTCGGCTTGTTCACGGGAGTGACATAAGGCGATCAGGTCGTCGGCATAACGGATCACCGCCGGAGAGCCGGACATCGTCTTGCCGGCACGTGTGCCGGTGAGGTGATATCGGACGCCGGCCGCGGCCTCCATCCCATGCAGAGCAACGTTCAAGAGCAACGGGCTGATCACCCCACCCTGAGGAGCACCCTCCCCGGTCGGGGCGAACCGGCCATCCTCGATCACCCCTGCTTTCAGCCACTGCCGGACGAGTTCCCGAGCCGGGAACGTCCCCAGCGACTCGCAGATGTGGTCGTGGTCGAGCCGGTCGAATGCCGCCTCGAGATCGGCGTCGAGCACCCACAGACGTTTCGCGTCGGTGCGGCTTGCCGTTGTGTGGATCGCCACAATCGCGTCGTGGCAACCACGACCCGGCCTGAACCCATACGATTTCGGTTCGAACCGGGCCTCCCACTCGGGTTCCAGAGCATTGACCGCCAGAGCTTGAAGGCATCTGTCGGCGATCACGGGAATTCCGAGCGGGCGGCGGCGTCCGTTGCTTTTGGGCACATACACCCGCTTGACCGGCCGAGGGGACCACGGTTCGGCCTGGCGCACCAGCCAATCAGCCAGATCGGCCTTCTGCTCCGGCGTCACCACGACCTTGCCGTCGACCCCGGCCGTCTTGCGGCCAGCGTTGATTTCCGTCACCCGCCGCACCGAAACCAGCGCGTTGCTGCGGGAACGGAGCATCAGCTTCTGTAAATTGCGGACCTTCTTGCGGTCCCCTGCCTGTGATGCCGCGAAGATCCGATGCCGCAGCCGCCGTACCTCGTGCTCGACCGTCCGCCACCTGACAGCGTCCCAGTCGAGATTGTGGTCCTCGGGTCCGTTCACCATGCCGCCGCTGTCAGCGACCAGAGTCGTCTCCAGCGTGGTCGTCGCGTCCAACTTGCCCCTTCGGTTCCAGCGTTGTCGATCACCTGAGTCTTCGCAGGCTCACCCGGCTCGCGTCAGCACCCTTTCAGGCCAGGGCATGCGCCCCTATCCGGCCAGTTATGCAAGCACCGCTGGCGGAGGAGCCAGCATGGTGGTGCCCGGTTTCCTGCTGCCTTTCGGCTACCGGCATTCGCTTCTCGAGCCATCCTGCGCCCGCTGCGGAATTCCGCTTTCCTTACGGTCGGCCTACCAAGCAGACTTGCTTGGACCCCAACGGGATTGTCACGTTCCACATGAGACAGATACGACCGGGTTGGATGCCCTCTGGACCCCGGGGACAGTGGTGCGCTCCCGCCCGGCAAAGCTCATCCGGGCGGCACCTGCCGCGCTCTCAGCGACCGGTCCCTATCTCCCACTGAAACTTCCCATCGGCGGGAGTGCTCATGACGAGGCGTCAACGAGGGTTCACGCGATTCACCCGTCCGGTCTTCCCCAGCCTGTAACCACCGGATGGAACGGCAGTCCTTGGGCCATGAACCTCGGGCTTCGCACCCCGCAGTTACCCACGACGCACGCCGAGGCGAGGACGGTCCTTGCGCACTGGACCGAGAACTACACCATCGACATCAGTCGATCCTCCTTCGGCGAGTTCTGCTGTTCTCATGCGACTTCGTGTCGCACGGCGATGTTGAGCCAGGATCCGTGTTTGGGGGTGTGGTGGATCTCCAG
>CBIMJO010001620.1:0-2594 GCA_966244135.1 uncultured Actinocrispum sp.
GGAGGGGTGCCGCCGGGGCGAGGCTTCCCCGCCCGCCCCGGCGGTCGGTGCGCTGCAGCTGTGGGCCGTGCTCGACGCTCACCTGCTCTGCGCCGCCTCCGGTCTCGACGGCTGGGTCATCGACGGCGTCTCGGTCCGGCTGCGGCCGTCCGGACGCGCTCAGGCCGGTGACTGAGGACCGAGCAGTGACTCGACCCGGCGCAGGTCATCCGGGCCCGACGGCACCTGCACGACCAGCAGCAGGTCCGGGTGCTCGACCGGGCGCAGCTGGAACATGTCCAGGCTGATCCGGCCGGCGCCGGGATGGTCGATGGCCACCGTCGCCGGTTTGAACTCGCGGACCGAGTAGTCCTGCCACCACTGGCGGAACTCGCTGCTCGCCTCGGTCAGGGCGGCGACGAGCTCGATGAACCGGGGGTCGTCCGGAGCCTGCCCGACCGCGGCGCGGAACTGGCGGAGCACCGCTCGGGCGGCTGGTTCCCAGTGGACCATGCGCGCGCGGTTGCCGGCGTCGGTGAACATCATCCACAGCATGTTGCGCCGCCCGGGCGGCAACGACTCCGGATCGTGCCGGACCCGGACGTAGGGCGTATTCCAAGCCAGGTAGTCGAAATGCCGGTCGTAGAGGACAGCGGGACTCGGCGCCGCGGCATCGACCAGGCGCCGCAGCCGGAGCCCGTCCCCGCCGGTCTCGCTGCGCGGGACTGGCAACCCGGCGAGGACCCGGAGATGGCGGTGCTCATCGGGACCCAGCCGCAGCGCCCGCGCCAGCGCGTCGACGACCTGGGCGGACGCCACGATCGGCCGGCCCTGCTCCAGCCACGTGTACCAGGTCACCGACATCCCGGCCAGCTCGGCGACCTCCTCACGGCGCAACCCAGGCGTCCGCCGTTGCCCGACATCGGGCAGACCGACGTCGGCCGCGCGCAGCCGCCCCCGATGCGCCCGGAGGAACGCGGCCAGCTCTTTGCGGATCATGCCGTGGCTTCCCATCTCCTCACCGCGGTGGGTAGCAGCATTGATACCAGGACCGCGACCGGCTTTCTGGCTAGCGTCACGCATCATGAACGACGACGAGGTACTGGTCATCGGCGCGACCGGACGGCAAGGCGGCGCGGCCGCACGCGCGTTGCTCACCCGCGACAGGCCGGTGCGCGCTCTGGTCCGTGATCCGGCGGCGCCCGCGGCCCGCGAACTCGAACGGGCCGGCGCCCGCCTGGTCACGGGTGACCTGGATGACCCAGAGAGCATGCGGGCCGCCATGACCGGCGCCCACGGCGTCGTGCTGGTGCTGAGTCCCTTGTCCGGGGCCAACATCACCACTGCGGGCGTTGTGGCGGAGGAGCGTCGCGGGATGGCCGTGGCCGAGCTCGCGGCAAGCACCGGGATCGCGCACATGGTCTACTGCTCGGTCGCCGACGCCGACCAGCACACCGGGATCCCGCACCTCGACAGCAAAGGCCGGATCGAGCAGCACATCCGCACCCTCGACGTGCCGGCCACAATCCTGCGACCGGTGTTCTTCATGGACAACTTCACCTCGCACACCCGGCCGGAGATCGTCGATGGCGAACTGGTCCTCAGCCTCGCGCTGCGACCGGACACCGTCCTGCCGTTGGTGGCCACGCAAGACATCGGTGTGTTCGCCGCGATTGCCTTCGATCAGCCCGAGACCCTGCTTGGCCGCACTGTCGTCGTGGCAGGCGACGAGCTTCCCGCGGCGGCGATCGCCGACTGTCTCGGCCAGGCCCGCCGGATGCCCGCCCGCTTCCAGCAGACCCCGATCGAGCGGCTGCGTGCCTTCGACCCCGAGGTGGCGCGGATGTTCGAGTGGTTCGAGTCCGGCAAGGGCGAGCGGGCCGACATTCCCGCCCTGCGGGCACTGCATCCAGATCTTTCCACATTGGACACCTGGGCGAGGGGGCATCGATGACCGGGTAAGGGAGATCAGGTGCCGCTACGTCTGGGGTGCTGGGGTGGGGAGGGCGGCGAGGTGGGCGCGGATCTGTTCGGCGCTGACTTCTTCGGCGTCGTGCACCCCGAGGTCGGTGAGGATCTTGAGGGCGTGCTGCCAGTGGTGGCGGGCCTGGTCGGGGTGGCCCAGATCGAGGTGGGCATGGGCGAGGCCGGCCAGTGCACGGGCCTCGTCGGTGGGCTGGCCGAGGTCGCGGGCGATGGTCAGGGCGGTCTGGTGGTGGGTGGCCGCCCGGTGCGGCAGGCCGGTGGCGCGGTGGACCAGACCCAGGCCGTAGAGGCTTTCGAACTTGGAGTTGGGGTCGCCGATCTCGGCGGCGATGGCGGCCATCTGGTTGAAATAGCCGGTGGCGGCGTCGTAGTGGCCTCGGACGAGGCTGTCGTGGGCGAGGCCGGAGAGGGCACGCAGCTCGCCGACCCGGTAGCCGGTGGAGCGGGCGATCTCCAGCGCCCGGGCGTGACAGGCGGCGGCCTCCTGACGGCGGTGCTCCAGCCAGTGGACGTGACCGAGGGCCCACAGGGCGTTGAGCTCGCCGTCCAGGTTGCCCGTCCCGCGAGCGATCTACAGGGCCTCTTCGAGACACAGGGTGGCCTGGCGGTGGCGGCGCAAGTGCCGGTGG
>CBIMJO010001621.1:0-2591 GCA_966244135.1 uncultured Actinocrispum sp.
TCCTCCGCCGCTTCCGTTCCGAGCGCCAGATCCTCGCCCATCTGGATCACCCGATGAGGGTCGACGATCACCACACAGTCGAATTCCATGCCCTTGACCGTGCCCACCGGGATCAGCGCCAGCCTGCGCTCACGGTCGATCTCGTCGCCGTTCACCGGGTCGACGCCTTCGGCTATCAGCGCCTTGCGCAGGGGTTCGACATCCGGGTCCGCGGCGATGACGCCCACGCTGCCCTTGTCGATCGGTAGCTTGTGGACGGTCTCGGCCAGGGTTCGCGCGACGGCCTTGAGGTTGTCCAGCTCGATCACATCCACCGCGTCCACCGCCTGCCGCGCGGACGTCGTGGCCGGTAGGTCGGGCGCGATCTCGACGAGCAGGCGGTTGGCTATGTCGAGGATCTGCTGCGGGACGCGGTAGCTGGTGTTCAGGGTGACGATCTCGCCGGGGTGGCCCAGGGTTCTCAGGATGTCGTGCCAGGACGGCAGCCCCCACGGGGTGGTCTGCTGGGCGAGGTCGCCGAGGATGGTCGCGGTTCCCGCGCACCGGCGGGCCACCGCGCGCAGTTGCATCGCGGAGAGGTCCTGGGCCTCGTCGAGGACGACGTGCCCGAACGCCGGTGGCTCGTCGAGGAACGCGGCGATCTCGTCGAGCAGGACGTGATCGGCGCGGGTCCACTTCGGCTTGGCGTCACAGCTCAGCGCCCGCTGCTCCTCTTCGGTGAGCACGCCTTCCGCGCACCGGGCGAGATAGTCGGGGTCGGTGTAGAGCCTGGTGAGCACGTCCCGGGGTTTGAGCGGGGGCCAGATCTGCTCCGCGAGCTGCCGGGACTGCTTGCCGCGGGCGAGTTTGCGGGTGGCGGTGTCGCTGAGGAACCGGCCGCGCAGCTCGAGTTTCCGGCGGACGCGGTTGGCCATCCGTTCGCGCAGGGCGTCCCTCGCCTCGCCGAACGGTTTGCGGTCCTCGATCAGGTCCCGCATGAGGACCTGGACTTCTTCGGGGTGGACACGGATGTACGGGCTGGTGTCCTTGACGACGAAGTCCTCGGAGGGCGTGCCGACCGAGGCCCACAATGCCCGCTCGAGAACCGTCGCCATCCGGGCATCACCCTTGAGTTCGGCCAGTCCGGGATCCTCGGGCCGGGCTTTCTCCGCGCCGACGAGCCCGGCCACCGACACGTGTTTGCACTCGACCTCGCCGAGCGCGGGCAGGACGCGGGAGATGTAGTGGATGAACTGGTCGTTGGGCCCGATCACGAGGACACCCTGACGACGCACGTTCTGGTGTTCGAAGAGCAGGAACGCGGCCCTGTGCAGCCCGACCGCGGTCTTGCCGGTCCCCGGCCCGCCCTGCACGACGAGTGAGCTGCCTGCACCCAACCGGACGATGTGGTCCTGGTCGGGCTGGATAGTGGCGACAATGTCGCGCATCGGCCCGTAGTGCGCGAGCTCGATCTCACGCTGAACGAACTCGCTGATGCCGTCGCCGGTCATCTCGGCGAGCAGTTCGTCGTCGAAACTGGTCAGCTCATTGGTGTCGTCGAACCCATAACGCCGCCGCTTGACGACCTCCATCGGATCGACAGCGGTGGCCCGATAGAACCTCGCGGCCATCTCCGTGCGCCAGTCAATGACCGCGGGCTCATTGTCCCCATCGCCGACATACCGCCGCCCGATGTAGATGGGCTGAGGCAACGGACCGTCGATCCGCCCGAAGAACAGCGGAGCATCATCCCGGTCATCCAGCTGGAACGCCCGGCGGTACAGCCACGCGATCATCTCCTCGTCATCGCCACGAGCCACCAACCGCTCCGCCGACGCGAGCATCTCCTCCCGATCCCGTCTGAGCCGTTCCCGCGCATACACCAACCGCCCCCGCTCAGCCCCCAACTCGTCAACGGACACACCAAAGCACCCCCAGAAGATCGAAAGAAGCGGTCCGACATCGTTCCACGGACTGTCCGAAGGTGCATCTCATTTACCGGCGGCCTGGCGGGATGCAGGACAATTCGACTGGAATCGATGAAGACCCGGGAAACGATTTGTCGCGTCAGCCCGGACCGCGGGTCGATCGGCGAATTGGTGCGACCGGTGATTTCAGACGGCGGCGGGCGGTTGAGGAACCGACCGGGGAGTGCGTAAAAAGGGCGTGCGGGCCTCGATGAGACCCGCACGCCCTGATCCAGGAAAATCAGCCGATCGTGCCGCCGTGCGGCGCCCAGCCGGTCCAGCCCGCACCCGGGGTGAACGCCCGCTGGAACAGGCCGTACGACGGGGTCCCGATCGCGAACACCTGCAGCTGCGCGAAGTACTGCGTCACCGCGGGGCTGCCGGCGATGCTGCCGCCGTGGTCGACCCAGTCGGTCCAGCCCATCGCCGGGTTGAAGGACTTCTGGTACATCTTCTGGGTGGGCACGCCCGCGACGAAGACGTGCACAGTGTCCTGGTAGGTCACCACAGTCGGGCTGGTGCCGACCGTGCCGCCCAGGCTCTGCCAGGGATCCCAGGCATTGGACACGAGGTCGAGGACCCGCTCGGTCGCGCTCTGCGTCACCGAGTCACGCGCGACGACGTGCAGCTTGTAGGCCAGCAACC
>CBIMJO010001622.1:0-2588 GCA_966244135.1 uncultured Actinocrispum sp.
GGGCGTGCAGGTGGCCGCCTTTGCCACTGAACTTCGCCAGGTCGTCGAGGGGGACGCCGAGTTTGTGGGCTCGGCGGGTGTCTTTCATGCTGCGGAGCGCACCGGCCGCCTTGGCGACGAAGGGCAGCACGACGGGGGCGATCGCGGGGCCGATGACCTTGGCGACCGCGACGGCGTTCTTGGCGTTGCGCGGCGTGATGCGGGGCTTGCCTGACCGTGCCATGCATCTCAACTTAACGTCGGGAGGCTACAGCAGCATCTCGGCTGGAAAGTTCAACATTTAGAGTGCTTGCTGTGACGGATTCGGTGCTGCTCGACGCGGGTGTGGTCAATCGTTGCCGGCGGCGGGTGCACCTGGAGAACGATCCGGCGATGCGAGACGCCCCGCGGGCGGCGCCGGATCCGACGGGTGAGCAGCGGAAGGCCGATGCGATGGCGCACCGCCGCTCGGTGGCCGACCGGGTCGCGCGGCTGGTCGGGCCGGACTGGATGGAGGTCCCGCCGGGCGCCGACCGGGAGAAGGCGACCCAGGCGATGCTGACCGCGGGGGCCCGGTTCATCTGGGCCGCGCAGCTGCCCCGCGACCCGTTGGGTGGCCGCCGCGGCTCGATAGACCTGCTGGTGCAGACCGACCGGGGCTACGTCCCGGTGCTGGTGGTCCGGCACAAGGTGACCGACCCTGGCTCGGGCGCGCGCACGTCGCCGCTGGGTGAACCCATGCCGCGCGGCAGCCGGGTCGACCCGCTGCGCAAGATCCGCCCTCAGCCACGCGACCAGATGCGGCTGGCGCACGCCTGGCGGATGTTGCAGGCCTCGGGCTACGCAGCGAACGGCCGCGCGGTCGGCGGGGTGATCGGGCTGGACGCCGACGTGGTGGCTTGGCACGACCTGGAGGCGCCGACCTGGCCGGGTGGCCGGACCGCGCTGTCGGAGTACGACAACCGGTTCTCCGACCGGCTGGCGGTGGCCGGGGCGGCGGCGAACGGCGGCGACGCGATGGCGCAGCCGTCCCGGATCGTCGAGTGCCGGAGCTGCCCCTGGTGGCCGATCTGCGAACAGACCCTGCTGAAGAACCGGGACGTCAGCCTGGTCGCCCGCGGTGAGGACGCCGTGATGCTGCGCACCGCGGGGATCCGGACCGTCGACGACCTCGCGAAGGTCGCCCCCGGCACCGACCTGCAGCTCGTGGGCCTGCCCTCGGACGACGCGATCGCACTGGCCAAGGCGTGGCTGCAGGACCTCAAGATGGTCCGTCGCGTGCCGGACGTGACCGTGCCGCGCGCGGATGTCGAAGTCGACGTGGACATGGAGAGCTTCGGTGACGCGGGCGCCTACATGTGGGGCGTGCTGCTGAGCGGCGCGGATGTGGGCGAGCCCGCGGGCTATCGCGCGTTCGTCACCTGGGAGCCGGTGCCGACCGAGGACGAGGGCCGGTCGTTCGCCGAGTTCTGGGAGTGGCTGATGGGTGTGCGGCTGCGGGCCCGCGCGCGGGGCCTGACCTTCCGCGCCTACTGCTACAACGAGCTCGCCGAGAACCGCTGGCTGCTGGCCTCGGCGCGCCGGTTCAAGGGCCGCCCGGGCATCCCGACCGAGAAGCAGGTGCAGGACTTCATCGACTCGGACGGCTGGTTCGACCTGTTCCGCAGCGTCCAGGACCAGTTCCTGTGTGCCCAGGGCAAGGGCCTGAAGATCATCGCCCCGGCGGCCGGGTTCGGCTGGCGCGACCCGGCAGCCAGCGGCGAGAACTCGATGCGCTGGTACCGGGACGCGGTGGGCATGGATGGCGGCGAGCCGGACCTGACGCAGCGCACGCGCCTGTTCGAGTACAACGAGGACGACGTGCGCGCGACTCAGGTGCTCCGGCACTGGATGTCGTCGGAGCAGGTCACCCGGATCCCGTTCGTCGGTGATCTGTGAGCCAGTCCGCCAGGTAGCGCGCGAACGAACCCCGGACCAGCAACCGGTACACCGGCGCGTCGTCGGTCTGCCACAGGATCACCTGGGTCCGGGCGACCATCGTCTGCGCGCACCGGCCCGCGTGGAACGCGCGCGGGTGCAGGTCCACGGTGCAGCCGTGTTCCAGCAGGTCACGGCTGTGCACCTCGATCGTCGTCCGGTTCGCCGAAACGTCCACAATGGACGCTCCCGGCTCGTCGAGCAAAGACGTCAACGCAGAGTCCTCCGGCGGCCCGACCACGAGCCACTCGTCCGGCCCGAGCCAGAGAATGTGCCGTGTCCCGGCGTCAACGACCGAACCCGGGACCACCGGCAACGGCCCGCCAAGCCGCGCGCTGATGGCCGCGGCGGCCGCGCTGGTCGGCGCGACCCGGACGTTGACCATGGTCAGGAACGGGACCTCGGTGATGCCCGGGTAGTCCACGAGCGGGCTACGGCGCAGGTCAACCGTCACGACGCGCCCCTTCCTTGTCGTAGAACACCGGCTCGGTGACGGTCGCGGCGATCACCCGGTCGCCCACCGGCGCCAGCAGCGTCTCGCCGATCCGGTTGCGGCCGTTGCGGATCAACGCCAGCGCGAACGTCCGGTCCAGCGCGGCGGATTCGTTAAGCATGTGCTTAAGTAATCGAGC
>CBIMJO010001623.1:0-2588 GCA_966244135.1 uncultured Actinocrispum sp.
CGCCGGAGTGGATGCCGAGGTGACGCGGGAACGTCTGCACCTCGTTGGCGAAGTCGATCACGTGCTGCGGGATGTCCTCGGAGTCGGCCTTCGCGCCCCAGCGGTCGATCTGCTTGCTCCACGCGTCCTGCTGGCCGGGCGAGTAGCCGAACGCCCTGGCCATGTCCCGGATCGCGGACTTGGCCCGGTAGGTGATCACGTTGGCGACCTGGGCGGCGTGCCGGCGGTCGTGCTTCTGGTAGACGTACTGGATGGCCTCCTCGCGGCGGTCGGACTCGATGTCCAGGTCGATGTCCGGCGGGCCGTCCCTGGCCGGCGCGAGGAACCGTTCGAACAGCAGGTTGAAGCGGACCGCGTCCACGTTGGTGATGTTCAGCGCGTAGCAGACCGCCGAGTTCGCGGCCGATCCCCGGCCCTGGCACAGGATGTCGTTCTCCCGGCAGAACCGGGCGATGTCCCACACCACCAGGAAGTAGCCGGGGAACCCGAGCTCCTCGATGACCTTCAGCTCGTGCGCGATCTGCTCGTACGCCCTGGGGTTGCGCTCGCGCGGGCCGTAACGCCGCGCGGCGCCCGCGTAGGTCAGCTCGCGCAGGTAACTGTCCTCTGTGTACCCCGGGGGCACGTTGAACGGCGGCAGCTTCGGCGCGACCAGGCTCAGGTCGAACGAGCACGCCACGCCGAGCACCGCGGCCCGGTGCACCGCGCCCGGGTAGCGCCGTTCGAACCGTTCCCGCATCTCCTCGCCGGACCGCAGGAACGCCGTCGCACCGGGTGGCAGCCACCCGTCCAGCTCGTCCAGGCTGCACTGGGCGCGCACCGCGGCCATCGCCGCGGCGAGCCTGCTCTGCTCGGGGTGGGCGTAGTGCACCGCGTTCGTCGCGACCGTGGCCAGGCCGAACCGTTCGGCCAGCGCGGCCAGCTGGTCGTTGCGCATGCTGTCGCCGGGCAGACCCTGGTCGGTCAGCTCGACGAAAACGCTGTCCTTGCCGTAAATCCCTGCCAGTTCCTGGAGTTTCGCCGCGGCCGCGTCGATCCCGGCGAGCTCCAGGGCCCGCCGGACCGGGCTTTTGCGGCACCCGGTGAGCAGGACGCAGTGGTCTTTGGTGTTCGCGTAGAGCATTTCGAGGTCGTACTCGGGTTTGCCCTTCTCCTGGCCGGCCAGATGACCGGCGGTGATCGTGTCGCAGAGCCGCCGGTAGCCCTGGCTGTCGCGGGCGAGCAGCAGCAGGTGCTCGCCCTCCGGGTCGGGAACACCGTTCTGTGGCGCGGAAAGCCCGAGGCTCAGCTCGGTGCCGAACACCGTGCGCACCCCCAGTTCCTTGGCCGCTTCAGCGAACCGGACCACGCCGTACATACCGTCGTGGTCGGTGATCGCTATCGCTTCCAGGCCGAGCAGCGCGGCCGCCTCGACCAGTTCCTCCGGATGGCTGGCGCCGTCCAGGAAGCTGAAGTTCGAGTGGCAGTGCAGTTCCGCGTAGGGAATGTGACGCCGGATGACCGGATCGTCACTCGCGCCAGGTAAGTTGATCTCCGACGGCCGGGTGTACGGCTCCCGGTGATGCGTCCAAGCTGGACTGTCCCCGCCGTCACCAGCATGGTAAGGCTTACCGGACAACGCTCGTTCCAGCTCGGTCCAGCGCACCGGCGGGTTGTTCCAGCCCATTTCTCACCACCTGCCGTCATTTCCGGGTTACCAGCAACTGCCCAACCGGGCAGACTTTGGTCCAATCGACTGCGGAAACTCTTCATTTGGCGCGTTCTCCGCGTCTACCGTCCAGCCGTGACTCAGAACCCGCAGGACCCGTACCGGCCGGGCCAGGGCCAACCCGGTGGTTTCCCGCCACCCGGGCAGGGCCGACCGCAGGGTCCGCCTCAAGGCCCTCCTCAGGGCGGCCAGCCGCCTTACGGCCAGCCCCAACCGCCTTACGGCCAGCCGCAGCAGCCGTACGGCCAGCAGCAACAGCCCTATGGCGCGCCCGGCGCCGGCGCGAAGATCCCCGAGGTCCCTGCCTTCGCCCAGAAGCTCACCGGCTTCGGCGCGAACTGGGGCACCGGCGGCGCGCGGCCCACGCTGCCCACACCCAAGAGCGTGATCTGGGCGTTCCTGCTCGCCGCGGGCGGCGCCGTGATCAGCATCCTCTACAGCATCCTGTACATCATCTCGTTCTCCGGGTACTACCTCGGCTTCAGCGGCACGGTGATCTTCCAGATCATCATCGCCCTCGGCCTGGTCGTGCTCGCCGTGATGATGCGCAACGGTGCCGAGTGGGCGCGGATCGTGCTCGCCGTGCTCGACGGCCTGGGCGTGCTGTTCGGCCTGATCGCGCTGTTCGGCATCGGCCTGGTGTTCACCGTCACCGGTGGCTTCGGCGCGGTGCTGCTGATCTTCCTGCTGGTCCAGCTCGCGGCGCAGGGCGCGACCCTGTTCTTCCTGTTCCAGCCCGACTCCAACGCCTATTTCAAGTCGGCCGCGGGCCCCGGCCCCGGCCAGCCAGGACCCCAGCACTTCGGCTGATCATCCATCGGCTGACGTTGCCGCGGGATCAGCTCGGCGAGCAGATCCTGAGCCATGTCACGGTCGGACC
>CBIMJO010001624.1:0-2586 GCA_966244135.1 uncultured Actinocrispum sp.
CGCGGTCGCCGGGTCATCCGTCAACGGCGCCGCGCCGTCGGCATTTCCGGTGTTCAGGTAGTTGAGGAACTCGTCGGCGAGCTTTCCCGTCGCCGCGGGCGGAACTGTTGTCCCGATGGTCGGCACATTTCCCGGCCCGGCCGCCGGTTTCGACGACGGCCACAGCACGATCACCCCAGTGACGATCACCAGGACGGCCAACACACCGCCGCCGATGACGATCGCGCGTCTTCGTCCTTCAGTCACAGAACACCCCCGGTTCTGACAATTCCCGCCCCTAGGGCGCGAGCATGCCAGAACCGGGGGTGCGCAACAAAGCGATGACTAGACTTTGTTAACTTCCACGCTCACGGCAACCCCGTCGCCCACAGATCCGTTGAACCCATCGGAAACCGGGCCATAGCCGACAGAAGTCGCCAAGGTCTCGGACGCGACGAACTTCTCGTGCGCCCGTGCGGCCGCCTCGACCTCACCGGACACCGAGAGCACCAACGAGATCCGGTCGGCCACGTCCAGGTTGGCGTCCCGGCGGGCCTGCTGGACCACCCGGACCAGGTCGCGCACCAGGCCCTCGGCGGCCAGCTCCGGCGTCACGTCGGTGTCCAGCACGACCAGGCCCGAACCGCCCGGCAGCGGAGCCGCCACGCCGTGGTCACCCGTGACCAGCCGGCGCTCGTACTCGCCTTCGCGCAGCTCGATCCCTGCCGCCACAACGGCTCCCGACGCGGAGGTGGTCCATTCGCCCGCCTTGACCGCCTTGATCACCGTCTGGACGTCCTTGCCCAGCCGGGGACCGGCGGCCCGCGCGTTCACCACGAGCTCGAAGTGCCCGTGTGCGGCCACATCCGTGGTCAGCTCGACCTGCTTGACGTTCACCTCGTCGGCCAGCAGATCCGTGAACGGCTCGAGCACATCGGCGTCGTCGGCCGCGATCACCAAGCGCGCCAACGGAAGCCGCACGCGCAGCTTGTTCGCCTTGCGCAACGACAACGCCGCCGACGCGACCTGCCGGACGCGGTCCATGCCCGCGACGAGCTCGCTGTCCGCGGGTAACAGGTCCGCCGACGGCCAGTCCGCCATGTGCACCGAACGCTCGCCGGTCAGCCCGCGCCACACCGCTTCCGTTGTCAGCGGCAGCAATGGCGCGGTCACCCGGCTCACGACCTCCAGCACGGTGTGCAGGGTGTCGATCGCATCGGAGTCACCGGCCCAGAACCGGTCGCGCGACCGCCGGACGTACCAGTTGGTCAGCACCTCCAGGTACTCCCGGACCGCCGCGCACGCCCCCGAGATGTCGTACGTCTCAAGGGCTTCGCCCATGTAGGCGACCAGATCATGGGTCTTGGCAAGGACATACCGGTCCAGCACGTGCTTCGAGTCGGTCCGCCACGTGCCCTCGACGCCTTCCGCGTTGGCGTACAACGCGAGGAAGTAGTACGAGTTCCACAACGGCAGCACCGCCTGGCGCACCGCGTCCCGGATCCCGCGCTCGGTGACGATGAGGTTGCCACCACGGAGGATCGGCGAGGACATCAGGAACCAGCGCATGGCGTCCGCGCCGTCCCGCTCGAACACCTCGTTGACGTCCGGGTAGTTGCGCAGCGACTTGGACATCTTCTGCCCGTCGTCGCCGAGCACGATCCCGTGCGCCACGCAGTTGCGGAACGCCGGCCGGTCGAACAGCGCCGTCGCCAGCACGTGCAGCGTGTAGAACCAGCCCCGCGTCTGGCCGTTGTACTCGACGATGAAGTCGCCCGGGTAGTGGTGCTCGAACCAGTCGGCGTTCTCGAAGGGATAGTGCACCTGGGCGAACGGCATCGAGCCGGACTCGAACCAGCAGTCCAGCACCTCGGGAACCCGGCGCATCATGGACTTCCCGGTCGGGTCGTCCGGGTTGGGCCGCACGAGGTCGTCGATCGCCGGGCGGTGCAGATCCGTTGGCCGCACACCGAAGTCACGCTCCAGCTCGTCCAACGAGCCGTACACGTCGGTGCGCGGGTACTCCGGGTTGTCCGAGCGCCACACCGGGATCGGCGAGCCCCAGTACCGGTTTCGCGAGATGCCCCAGTCGATCGCGTTGGCCAGCCACTTGCCGAACTGGCCGTCCTTGATGTGCTCGGGCGCCCAGTTGATCCGCTGGTTGAGCTCCACCATCCGGTCACGGAACTGGGTGACCGCAACGAACCACGACGACACCGCCCGCTGGATCAGCGGGTTGTCGCACCGCCAGCAGTGCGGGTACGGGTGGTCGTAGGTCTCGTGCCGCAGCAGCAGGCCAGCTTCCTTGAGGTCGCGGATGATCACCTTGTTCGCGTCGAACACGTGCATGCCGACGTAGGGCGCGACCTCCTCGGTGAACTCGCCGTGCGGGCTCACCGGCAGCACCACGTCGATCCCGGCCGCGTCGGTGACGACCTTGTCGTCCTCACCGAAGGCGGGGGCGATGTGCACGATGCCCGTACCGTCCTCAGTGGTCACATAGTCGGCCGCGAGGAACTGGTGCGCGTTGGGCTGCTTGCCGTAGAAGAAGTCGAACGGCGGCCGGTAGCGGCGGCCGACCAGGTCGCTTCCCTTGTACCGGGCCAC
>CBIMJO010001625.1:0-2579 GCA_966244135.1 uncultured Actinocrispum sp.
GTCGCCGATCAGCGCGCGCTCGGGACATTCCTCGAACTGCACGGGCACCACCGTCCCGCACAGCACCACCGGCCGGCCGCTCTGATGGATCATCGCGACCATCCGCAGCCAGGTCGCGCGGAACAGCTGGAAGTCGTTGTACGGGTCGCGCAGTCCCGCGGTCCACAGGACGTCCTGCTCCAGCACGACGACCTGGTCGCCGAGCTCGCTGGTGAGCATGCGGCTGACGGTGGACTTGCCCGTGCCGCTCGGACCGGTGAGCGCGAACATCGGCAGCCGGAGGAACGGCTGCCGATGACCGCAGTCCTGGCACTCGATCACAGCCTCGGCGGCCGGGACGACGGGTGTGTCCATCCGTTGCCCGCAGGCCACGCAGATCTTCAGGTCCACCGGTGCCGTGATCACCGGCTCAGTCAAACAGGTCTTCCAGGAAGCTTCGACGCTTGCGCTTGTGGCCGTAGGGCGGCGGCGAGTCACCGTGGTGCCCGCGGCCATATCCGTACGGCGGAGCTGAATCCTTGTATTGCCCGCCGCCGCGATAGGGCGGGGCGGAGTCGCCGCGGTACATCGGCGGTGGCGGCGCCATCTGCTGGTGGTAGCGCTGCTCGGCGCCGACCATCTGCTCGAGCTCGCCACGGTCGAGGAAGATCCCTCGGCAGCCCTGGCACTGCTCGATGTGGATTCCGTTCCGATCGACGGTGGCCATCACGTTCTGACACTTCGGGCAAATCACACAGACCAGACTACTGACGGAATCGGGAATGCGCCCGAACCACACAGGAAGTCCACAGAGTGTGGTGGTCGCACACATGGTTCGTGGTCATCGGAGCACATAGCGTCGTCAGCCATGGATAGTGGGGCAGCTCACACAGGGCGGGTCGCGCTGGTCACTGGCGGCGCCAACGGCATCGGCCTCGCCTGCGCGAAGGCGCTGGCCGACGCGGGGGCGAAGGTGCACATCGTCGACCTGGACGCCGAGGCCGCGGACAAGGCAGCCGCCGAATGTGGTGGGTGGGCGCACGCGGGTGACCTCAGCGACCCGGCGACCATCGAGGCGTTGCCCGCGGAGATCGACATCCTGGTCAACAACGCGGGACTGCAGCACGTCGCGCCCATCCACGAGTTCTCGCTCGAGCGGTTCACCCGGCTGCAGCAGGTCATGGTGACCGCGCCGTTCCTGCTGATCCGCCGCTGCCTGCCGCACATGTACGCGCGCGGGTGGGGCCGGATCGTGAACATCTCCAGCGCGCACGGGCTGCGGGCCAGCGCCTACAAGTCGGGGTACGTGGCCGCGAAGCACGCACTGGAAGGGCTCAGCAAGGTCGCCGCCCTGGAAGGCGCGCCGCACGGCGTGACCAGTAACTGCGTGAACCCCGGGTATGTCCGCACCCAGCTGGTAGCCGAGCAGATCGCCGCGCAGGCGGAGGCCCATCAGGTCAGCGCGGAGGAGGTGGTCGAGCACATCCTGCTGGACCGGTCCGCGGTGAAACGGCTGATCGACCCCGAGGACGTCGCCGAGGTCGTGCTGTGGCTGTGCGGACCGCACGCCGCCCACGTCACCGGCGTCTCGATCCCCATCGACGGCGGCTGGACCGCCAGCTAGAGGAGGCACGGCCCATGGCAGCGACGCAGGGCTCGTTACGCCGGATCGTCGGCGCGAGCATGATCGGCACGACGGTCGAGTGGTACGACTTCTTCCTGTACACCTCGGCCGCGACCCTGGTGTTCAACAAGGTCTTCTTCCCGACGAGCGACTCGCTCAACGGCACCCTGCTGTCGCTGGGCACGTATGCGCTGGGCTTCGCCGCGCGTCCGCTCGGCGGCCTGGTGTTCGGGCACTACGGCGACCGGCTCGGCCGCAAGAAGCTGCTGGTGATCAGCCTGCTGTTGATGGGTGTGTCGACGTTCCTGATCGGCCTGCTTCCCGGGTACGCCACCATCGGCGTGGCCGCGCCGATCCTGCTGACCGTGCTGCGGCTGGTGCAGGGCTTCGCGATCGGCGGCGAGTGGGGCGGCGCCGTGCTCATCGTGTCCGAGCATGGATCGGCGGAACGGCGCGGGTTCTGGTCATCCTGGCCGCAGGCCGGTGCGCCAGGCGGCAACCTCCTGGCGACCGCGGTGCTCGCGATTCTCGCCGCGGTGCAGGACGATGCGGCGTTCCTGGCGTGGGGCTGGCGGATCGCGTTCCTGCTGTCCGCGGTGCTGGTGCTGATCGGCCTTTGGATCCGGCTGTCCATCGAGGAGTCGCCGATCTTCCTTGAGGCGCAACGGAAAGCCGAGGGAACCCGGGAGAAGGCGCCGATCGTGCGGGTCGTGCGGGAGAACTGGCGCGAGGCGCTCATCGCGATGGGCGCGCGGATCGCCGAGAACGGCTCGTACTACATCATCACCGGGTTCATCCTCGTGTACTTGACGCAGTCGCTGGGGATGTCACGGCAGGTCGGGTTGAACGCGGTGCTCATCGGCTCGGCCGTGCACCTGGTGACGATCCCGTTGTGGGGCGCGCTGTCCGACCGTCTCGGCCGCCGGGTCGTGTACCTGTTCGGCGCGGTCGGCATGGGGGTCTGGGCGTTCCTGTT
>CBIMJO010001626.1:0-2572 GCA_966244135.1 uncultured Actinocrispum sp.
CCGTGACCGAAATGTCTGCCCCAAAGGGCGCAACGCGTTGACTGCGTCCGCGTCTGTTCATGTACTTGAAGAGGCGAAGGAAACAGGTGATCAGGATGCGGATCGGACTCTTATGCGCGGTGGCCGCGTTGGGCCTCGCGGCGTGCTCGAAGACCACGCCCCCGGAGTCGCTGCCCACGACGAGCGGCAGCGTTACGGTCACCAGCCCGACGGAGACCTCGGCGGCCGCCAATGACGACCCGAGCGTGCAGGCCGCGAGCGGCAAGTCGACCAAGCAGACGTCCACCAGCAGCAGCCGCTCGACCAGCACGACGACGTCGACCCCGCCGCCGCCCGCCGCGACCGTGACCCTGTCCGTGGTCAAGCAGCCTTCGTGCCCGGTGCACGGCACCCCGGAGGCGCCGTTCTCCTCCCCCGGCAACCCGGTGACGATCTCCTGGAAGGTGACCGGCGCCAACGGTGCCGCGCTGGCCGTCGACAACCCGACCCTCTATGGCGCGTATGGCATGTACGGCGCGACCGGTCAGATGGAGTTCTCGTTCGGCTGCGACACCAAGCCGGGCAAGACTTCGCACACCTACACCGTGTGGCCCGCGGGCTTCAAGAACATCTCCAAGACGATCACCGTCAGCGCCACCAACAACCCCTAACCGGCGGCGAGCGCGTGCCCCAGCGGGGTGCGGAAGTAGAGGACCGAACGGCCCGAGCGGCCTGAGGTCACCAGGCCACTGCCGCGCAGCACAGCGAGATGGTCACCAACGGCACCGGTGGCCATGCCAAGGCTGCGCGCCAATTGGCTGGTACTGGTGGGATTGTCGAGCGCCTGCAGAATGCGGGCTCTGGAGACACCGAGAAGCTTACCAAGAGCGCCCGGGTCGGTACGCGCGGGGGTCTCCCACAGCGCGTCGGTGCCTCTAGCAGGGTAAATGAGGGATTTGGGCCAGGGGTCGTCGAACTGGGCGGCGAGCCCCGGCCAGATGAACACCGACGGCACGAACAGCAGTCCGTCGCCGCCGAGGCCGACCGACCGGCCGTTGCCGATCTTGATGATCTCGATGGCGCCGTTGCGCCAGCGGACGTTCGCATGCAGGCCGGTCAGAGCCTGCTGCCAGCCACCTTGACCCAGCTGCCCGGCGCGGTAGATGACATCCCGTTCGCAGATCGCGCGCAGCTGCGGCCAGTCCGCGGCCAGCAGGTCCCGCCAAGCGTGATCCAGTGTGTCGACGACACGGTCGACGATGTCCTTGCCGTGCAACATCTCCAGGATGCGCTTGGGTAGCCGCTGACGGCTCACGCAGTAGGCGATCTCCGGTTCGGCCTGGTCGAACGTGGTCGCGGCTACCAGGGCGAGATCGTCCTCAATGGTCTGGGCGAGGTTTTGCGGTGGGGGCGCGACGAAGTTGGCGCCGTGATTGGGCAGGTTCAACGCCAGCACCGCGTCCAGCGCGGTCGTGGCCCGCAGTTCGGCGAACGCCGGTGCCAGCCTCGACTCCCAGGTCGCGGGCAGCCGGTGCCGGGCCTGGCCGGCCAGCGCCCGCAGCATCCGGATCAGCTCGAACACCGGCGACAGCGCGAACCGGCTGCGCAGCAAGTCCTCCGCGCCCGCGACGAACCTGAACATACCCCCGACCTTACGTCCCTGCACGAAACACCGCTGCGCCAACTCTGCCGGCGGGACCCGAATATGGCCCGACCTTACGCCCCTGGACGTAACATTGTCGGGACCCGTGCGGGTGGGTGCACGGTTGGGGCATGGCGACGTTCTCGAGTGTGCTGGCCGAGCCCCGGTTCCGGGTGCTGTTCGGCTGCCGGAGCCTGGCGATCATGGCCGACACCCTGCGGATCGTGGCGTTGTCCGTGCTGATCTTCGACACGACCGGGTCGCCGCTGCTGACCGCGTTGACGTTCGGCATCGGGTTCGCGCCGCAGGCGTTGGGCGGGCTTCTGTTCGGTGCGCTCGCGGACCGGATCCGGCCGCGGCTGCTGATCTCGGCCGGGTATTTCTTCGAGTTCGTGTCGGCGTCGGTGCTGGCGTTCCTGCGGCCGCCGGTGTGGTTGATGCTGGTGCTGATCGGGATCGTGGCGAGCATGACCCCGTTGTTCACCGGGGCGTCCAGCCGGTTGGTGTCGGAAGTGCTTGACGGGGACCGGTATGTGCTCGGGCGTTCACTGTGGACGATGGCCTCGTCGGCCGCGCAGCTGCTCGGGTTGGCTCTGGGCGGCGCGGCGGCGGCAGCGTTGGGGCCCCAGCGGGCGTTGGCGGTCAGCGCGGCGTGTCATCTGATCGCGTGTGTGGTCACCCGGCTTCGGTTGCCGGATTTGGATCCGCCGGTCCGGCCGGATGCGTCGGTGTTTCGGCAGACCGTGCGGGTGAACTGGATGTTGATGCGGGACAGGCAGGTGCGCCGGTTGCTGCTGGCGCACTGGTTGCCGCCCGCTTTCGCTGTGGGAGCGGAGAGTCTGCTCGTGGTGTACGCGTCAACCCGCGGGATGCCGCCAGGCACCGGCGGGGTGTTGATGGCGTGCCTGCCGGTCGGGATGCTCGTCGGGAACTTCCTGGTGGGCCGGGTGT
>CBIMJO010001627.1:0-2571 GCA_966244135.1 uncultured Actinocrispum sp.
GTCAGCTCGATGCCCACCGCAAGCCCGCCTCCCCGAACTCCGACCCTCCCGCTCAGCCCGTCCATTGCCCTGCCCTTGTGTGCGGCTCAGGCCACGGCGATGGCGGCTACTCCGGCGAGCACGATCGCAGCGCCGGTCAGCCGTCGCAGCGGGTCCGGTTCGCCCAGCAACCGCCATGCGAGCACGCTGCCCACCACGATCGACAGTTCCCGGGCGGGCGCCACCATGCTGACCGGCGCCATGGTCATCGCGTACAACACCAGCAGGTACCCGACCGGCGAAAGCACGGCGATGACCAGCACGTCCTTCCAGTGTTTCCGCCACAGACCGGCGACCTGCCCTCGCTGGGTCCACGCGTAGGGCGCCAGGATCACGCTCTGCAGCACCGACCCGGAGAAGAAGTAGATCAACGGCGGCACCGCGAGCCCGTTCACGGAGTGCGCGTCCCAGAGGGTGTAGGCCGCGATCGTCAGGCCGGTGAGGCCGCCGTAGAAGAGGCTGGGCCCGATCCGTTGGTGGGTGCCGCCGCCGAACCCGATCACGAACACCCCGGCGACCACCAGAGCCGCGCCGACCGCGCCCAGCACCCCAGGACGCTCGTGGAGCAGCAGCACCGCGAAGATGACCGAAAGTAACGGCCCGCTCCCCCGGGCCACAGGGTAGACAACGGACATGTCGCCGACCCCATAGCCGCGCTGGAGGGTGAGCGCGTACACGACATGCAGCACCGCGGTGACCACGATCGCGAGCAGCCATCCCCAGTTCGGCCGCACATCGGTGAACACCAGCGCCCCCACCACGATCGGCAGGCCGAGCACGGCCGAGGTGGTCAGGTAGAGCCAGACCAGGACGCTCCCGGCCCCGCCCGCACGCTTGGCCGAGAAGTTCCACGCGGCGTGCGCGAGTGCCGCGACCAGGACGAGACCAACAGCAACCGGGTTCACCCATCCCACCCTGCCCCAGGCAAGATCGGGGACGGTATCGGTTTACCGCAGGCCAAGCCCGATTCTTCGACGAAGGTGACCGCCTGTTACAGTTGTCGGGTCGTGCCGTGTGGCGTTCCGACCTGGAGGAAACCCGCGTTCGCGGGGCCTGAGTACTCCGCGGTACGGCAATCCGGAGAGCGAAACCTGAGGAGATACCGCGTGGCCAACATCAAGTCGCAGATCAAGCGCATCAAGACCAACGAAGCCCGCCGGCAGCGCAACAAGTCGGTGAAGTCCTCGGTGAAGACCGCCATCCGGAAGTTCCGCGAGGCGGCTGAGGCCGGCGAGAAGGACAAGGCCGTCGAGCTGCTCAAGGCCGCCAGCCGCAAGCTGGACAAGGCCGCCAGCAAGGGCGTCATGCACCCCAACCAGGCCGCCAACAAGAAGTCGGCCATGGCCAAGGTCGCCAACGGCCTCTGATCAAGACCTGAAGAAAGGGCCTCACCACGGTGGGGCCCTTTTCTCATGCCTACGCACCTCCGGGACCCCTCACTCCCCCACACGCTCCCTGTGGACAACCCACCGCCCACACCGCCGAACCACTCACCGCTGTCACCCCTCCCCACTAGTTTGGGAATCCGGGGGCGCTCACCGCGATTCGATCTTGAAGGCGCCCCAGTTTCCGCAGGTCAGAGCATCACGGCGCGGGCTGATGGTCGTGCTGGAAGACAAATCCACAAGCGTCGCGACACCACTTCGGTCGACGAAGCGCCGCAAGCGGCCATCAGAAGGCGTCCGACCAGATAGGGACGCGGTGGACCAAGGTGAACTCGGTCAACGGCGACGACCCGCAGTCGATTCGGTCAGGCGCGTTTGTGGGCGCGGTTGATCTTGATGATCGCCAGTTCGAGGGCGTAGCCGGCGTCGGCGGCGGCGCCTTTCACGTCGGCGTTGAGGGCGGCGACGATCTGCATGGCGTCGGCGAGACCTGCCGGGTGCCAGCCGCGGGTCTGGGACATCGCCTTGCGGATCTTCCAGGGCGGCATGCCCAGCTCACCGGCCATCTTGAACGGGTCGATCCGGCCCAGCGGCGCGACCCGCGCGACGGTGCGGACGGCGTCGGCGAGGGCATCGGCCACCAGGACGTGCGGCACGCCGAGCTGCATGGCCCAGCGCAGTGCCTCCAACGCTCCGGGCAGGTCGCCCACGACGGCCTTCTCGGCCACCGCGAAGCCGTTCACTTCGGCCCGGCCACTGTGGTACCGGCGGACCGCCTGCTCGTCGACCTTGCCATCGGTGTCCGCGACCAGCTGGGCGGCCGCGGACGCCAGCTCGCGGAGATCCGAGCCGATCGTCTCGATCAACGCCGCGACCGCCGGGGCGTCGGTCCGCCCGCCCGCGCGGCGGATCTCGTTGCGGACGAAGTCCTCACGCTCGGCGGCCTTGGTCATCTTCGGGCACTCGGTGACGTAGGCACCGGCCTTCTTCAGCGCCGCAGGCAATGCCTTGCCGACCTTGGTGCGCCCGCCTCCTGAATGGACGACGACGAGCACGACGCCTTCGGCCGGGTTCTTGCTGTAGGCGATCACCGCGTCGGAGAGCTCCTGGGTGATCTCTTGCGCGGCCTCCAGGGCCACCACCCGGG
>CBIMJO010001628.1:0-2570 GCA_966244135.1 uncultured Actinocrispum sp.
CCGTAGGTAGGCCGACTTGGTGCTCAACGAGCCCATCACTCGACTGGCTGACTCAGTCGCCGGCTGGTCGGCCACCCAGTCGCCGACCGTAACACCCTGGCTGATCCACTCGATCCGTGCGGCAGGATGCGTCGATATGAGGCGTGGAGGAGCTTGGCCGTGAGTATGCGGAGAAGGTTCGGAAAATGGCTGGGTATCACCGCGGTCTTCGCTCTCGTGCCGGTCGTGATCGACATGGTGGTGCTCCATGTCCGGCAGCAGCCAGTGACGTTTGCGATTTTGTTGGGAGATCCATCGGCCTACTTGATCGGGTTCAGCATATGTGCGTCTTGTCTTGGTGACGCGTTGTTCGATCGTCGCTATACCAACGGTATAGATGGGTGGGCACTCACTGCTGTCATCACGTCTATTCTCATGTTGGTGTGCGAGGCGGGTCTCTATGCCGCGAACAAGTCGACTGCGGGCAGTGACCTTGGGCTTGCAGTATTCTTACTCTGTCTGGCTGGCGCGCAATCTCTGTTCACCGTCTGGACAACTGGGAGGTGATCGTGCAAACGGTATTTGCGGCAGTGGCAGCCTTGGCGACTCTGCTCACCGGGCTCGCGTCGGTCACGAAGAGCGTTATGGGGATACGTCAGAGATCTTCGGCTGATTCGTATCGGGTGTCCAGGATGATGGCCGTTGTGTCAGTCGTCCTGGTGATCGGCATCGCCGTCGGCGGTGTCTTGTTGCTGGCTCGGTAGGTTGCCGGGCTTCGTCGCGCCTGCGGAACCTCCTCACTGCCCGTCGCCGCCGCCTGGGCTGAAGCCGAACGCCTCGGCAGGCTGCAACGCCGCTCCGGCGGCCCGTTCCCGCTCGAACCGGTCCTCGCCGAGCGCCCGAACGGCCGCCTCCCGGGCGTTCCGCAGCTCAATCGCGTCGTCCGGGTCCGGAACCTGGCCCAGCGCGGCGAAAGCGCTCTCGCTCACGCCGACCATCCGGGCGGCACGGGCATGATCGCCCTCGGCGGTGGCGAGCGCGGCGCCGGCGACACAGACATACGGCACGAACGAGTCGTATCCCTCCCGGAACACCCGTTCCCGCCCTTCCCGGAACAGCTCCCGGGCGGCCGCCAGGTTGCCGAGGTGCAGCTCGGTGAAGGCGAGGTTGTGGTACTCGGAGTTGACCATCTCGGGCTGGCCGAGCTCCTCGTTGAGCGCGATGCTGGCCAGGTACAGCTCCCGCGCCCGGACGAAGTCCCCGGACATCCGGGTGACCGCGGCGAGCACGTGCCGGGGCCGTTCCTCCAGCCGCCGGTCACCGGTCCGCCGCGCGACCGAGAGCGCCTCCTGGGCCAGGTCCCCGGCGCGGCCCAGATCGCCGCCCCGGATGGCCACCCGCCCCATCGCGTAGAGCGCCTCGACCTCGCCGGCCGGGTCGCCGGCCGCCCGCGCCCGCTCGGCCTCGGCCATCGCCATGCGCACCACTTCGGCACTGTCCCCGCGCCGGACCGCGGACCGGACTTCCTCTGCGAATCCCACGCGGTGAATGATCTCGCTCCGGACCGATGGACACCGGCCGGGGCGCAGGCAGGCACAACCACGCCAACCAGCGAATTACGCTCTGAGCTGACACGATCCGGGAATACCCCGGTGCGGCGATGCGTCGGTTGTCATGAGGGTGGTGTCCGGAGCTGCTCCACGTTGGCACCCACCAAGATCCGACGTAACTTCGAACACGTGAATCGTGGGAATCAGCCGCGCACGGCCGGCGAGCTTCGGGCGGCCGGCCACCGGGCGCGTGGCGTGAAGGCCGAGATCAGGGAGAACCTGCTGGCCGCGTTGCGGTCGGGCCGGAACCCCTGGCCGGGAATTGTCGGGTTTGACCGGACTGTCTTGCCGCAGCTGGAAAGGGCGCTGCTGGCCGGGCACGACATCGTGCTCCTGGGGGAGCGGGGACAGGGCAAGACCAGGCTGCTGCGGACCCTGGTGGGCCTGCTGGACGAGTGGACCCCGGTGATCGAGGGGTCCGAGCTGAACGAGCACCCCTTCGAGCCGATCACCGCCGAGTCCAGGCGGCGCGCGGCCGAGCTGGGTGACGACCTGCCGGTGCGGTGGGTGCACCGGGACGAGCGGTACGCCGAGAAGCTGGCCACGCCGGACACCTCGATCGGTGACCTGATCGGTGACGTGGACCCGGTGAAGGTGGCGCAGGGCCGCAGCCTGGGCGACCCGGAGACCGTCCACTTCGGACTCGTGCCGCGGGCGCACCGCGGTGTCATCGCGGTGAACGAGCTGCCGGACCTGGCCGAGCGGATCCAGGTCGGCCTGCTCAACGTGATGGAGGAGCGGGACATCCAGATCCGCGGCTACACCATGCGGCTGCCGCTGGACGTGCTGCTGGTGGCCACCGCGAACCCGGAGGACTACACCAACCGCGGCCGGATCATCACGCCGCTGAAGGACCGGTTCGGCGCCGAGGTGCGCACGCACTACCCGCTCGAGGTGGCCGACGAGATGGACCTGGTCCGCCAGGAGGCCGACCTGGTGGCCGAGGTCGGCGACGCGCTGATCGAGGTCGTGGCCCGGTTC
>CBIMJO010001629.1:0-2562 GCA_966244135.1 uncultured Actinocrispum sp.
CCAGGCGGCTGACTGTCTCGCACGCGTTCCACTCGCCGCTGATGGACCCGATGCTGGACGACTTCCGCGCGGTGGTCGACGGCATCACCTTGAACGAGCCCAGGATCGCGATGGTCTCCCCGGTGACCGACCCCGAGTTCTGGGTCCGGCACGTCCGGGAGGCCGTCCGGTTCGCCGACCACGTCGCGTCCGTCCGTGACTCCGGAGTCTCGCGGTTCGTCGAGATCGGGCCGGACGGTGTGCTGGTCGCGATGGCCCGCGAGTCGCTGCCGGACGAGGCCGTGCTGATCCCGGTGCAGCGCAAGGACCGCGGCGAGGAGGCGGCGGTCGTGGGCGCGATCGGCGCGCTGTCGGTCGACGGCGCCGCTGTGGACTGGACCGCGTACTTCGCCGGTACCGCCGCTAGACGCGTCGACCTGCCAACTTATGCCTTCCAGCACGAGTACTACTGGCCGAAGACCGCCTCGCGGAACGGCGATCCGGCCGGTCTGGGTCTGCTGCCCGCGGACCACCCCATGCTTGGCGCGGCCGTGCAACTGGCCGGCTCCGATGGCGTGCTGCTCACCGGATCTGTGTCGGTCCGCACTCACCCTTGGCTCGCCGACCACCGGGTCGGCGAGGCGGTCACGTTCCCCGAGACCGCGTTCGTCGAGCTGGCTCTGCGGGCCGCTGACCAGGTCGGCGGCGATCGCCTGGAAGAGCTGACGATCCTGAGCCCGCTGGTGATCAAGGGCGCGATCGCGCTGCAGGTCAAGGTCGCGAACGGCCTGGTCGACGTGTACGCGCGCCCGGTCGACTCGCCGGACGAGCCGTGGACCCACCACGCGACCGGCAAGCTCGGCTCCGGGCGGTTGGTCTCGACCTTTGACGCCGTCCAGTGGCCGCCGGCCGGGGCGATCGTGTCCGATGTGGACGGCTTCTACGACACCCTCGACTACGGTCCCGCGTTCCAGGGGCTGCGGGCGTTGTGGCGGCGCGGCGCCGAGGTCTACGCCGAGGTCGTTCTGCCGGACCAGGTTTCCGATGGCGAGGCCTACGGTATCCACCCCGCGCTGCTGCACGCCGCTCTACAGGCCGAGGTCGACGGCGCGCCGCACTTGTGGAAGGGCGTTGCACTGTCCGCGATCGGCGCGTCCGTGCTCCGAGTCCGCCTGGTGCGCAAGGACGACACCACGGTCGCGATCGACATGGCCGACGGGGAGGGCGCTCCGGTCGCGATCCTCGAAGCAGTCTCCTACCAGCAGCGCGAGCTGACCCAGGACGGCGGCCGTGCCGTTCGCAACTCGTTGTACCGCCTGGATTGGGTGCCCGTTGAGGACACCGAGCCGCTGGATGTCGTGTTCGCCCAGGACCCGTTGGCGCTGGAGGAGATCCCCGATGTGGTGGCAGTGGAGTTCGGCCAGCAGGGCGTGGATGTTCCGGCTGCGGTGCTCGCGGAGGCCAACCGGGCGCTGGAACTGATCCAGGCGTGGGCCGCGGACGAGCGGTTTGCCTTCTCTCGCCTGGTGTTCGTGACCAACGGTGCTGTCGACGGCAGTGACCTCGCGGCGGCAGCCGTGTGGGGATTGGTCCGGACCGCACAGGTCGAGAACCCGAACCGGTTCGTGCTGGTCGACACCGATGATCACGATCGGGCCGGACTGGCGGTGTCCACTGGTGAGCCGCAGCTTTTCGTGCGTGACGGCGTTATCAAAGCCGGTCGCCTCGCTGGTTTGACTACCGGCCGTTCGCTGCTCCCCCTCGACGGGCCGTGGCGCCTGAACGAGTCGCTCGACGTCGAGCCTTCGCCCACAACGGACCTCAGCGCGAGCGAGGTCAGGATCGCCGTGCGGGCGGCGGGGGCCACCCGGGATGTCCTCGATGACTACGAGGCCGCCGGTGTCGTGGTCCAGACCGGTCCGGAGGTTGCCGGACTTCAGCCCGGCGACCGGGTGTTCGGCCTGGTCAGCGGCGGTGTCGGTCCGTTCGCGATCGCCGACGAGCAATATCTGGCGGTCATCCCGGACGGGACCGGCTGGCAGGACGCGGTGTCGGTGGACGCCCAGGCCTGGGACATCCGCAAGGCCCGGGACGCATTCGACGCCACCGACGGCAAGGTCCTGCTGACCCTGCCGGGGGAGTGGGATCGCGATCGCGCGGTGCTGATCACCGGTGGTACCGGCGGAATCGGCGCCTACCTGGCCCGGCACCTTGTCTCCCAGGGCGTGCGCAAACTGGTCTTGACCAGTCGCCGCGGCCTGGAAGCGCCTGGAGCGCGGGAACTGCAGGAGGAACTGACCGCGCTCGGTGCCGAGGTGGGCATCGAGGCGTGCGGTGTGGCCGCCCCCAGCGCGGTCGGTGAACTCGTCGCCAAACACCCCATGACCGCTGTGATTAACGCTGCCGCGGTCGTCGATGACGGTGTTATCCCACAATTGACGTCCGAGCGGATGGCGAAAGTCATCCTGCCCAAGGCGGCCGGCGCGTGGAACCTGCACCAGGCCACCAAGGACCACGACCTGGCCGCGTTCATCCTGTTCTCGTCCGTGGCGGGTGCCACGGGCAGCCCCGGCCAGGGCAACT
>CBIMJO010001630.1:0-2557 GCA_966244135.1 uncultured Actinocrispum sp.
GCGGCGGAGGTGAGCAGCGGCACGTGGCGCAAATTGTACTTGCCGTGCGCGGAGGCCGACACGTACGTGGGCCAGCCGCCGTCCGGCACCCAGACCACCACGTGCTCCCAGTCGTTCTTGTGCCCGCCGAGACCCGACCCGGCCACGGCCTGGTCCTTCTCGAAGTAGGCCGCGTACATGTAGGCGCACCAGCCGTTGTTGCACCTCGACCGGGAGTACATGTTGACGTTGTCCAGGTCCCAGGAGTCGTGGCAGTGGCCGTTGACGGCACCGCCGGGGTTGAGGCCTGGTGCGATGGTCCCGTCCCGGCCGATGGCCGGGGTGGGGTAGCAGCCGTCGCCGTCGTAGTCGAAGGCGGGCTCATAGGAGCGGTCGGACCAGGGCGCGTTCCAGTCCATCGCCTGGGGCGGGTCGGCCGAAGCGGCACCCGGGACGGCGAGGAGCAGGGCGACGGCGCTGGTGAGCGCGAACGTGAGACGCCGTAGTCTCATTCGAATCTCCTCGATCAGTGCAGGGACAAGAGATTCATCCGCCGGCGCGGCCGCCGTGCGTGACCGAGATCAAACCACATGTGAAGATAATTCACATAGCCCTGGATGCCGTCGCTAATAAGAAGTTCAGACATGCGACACCCGGTGAACTTCCCACAAAAGGTTGTCCGGCGACAGCTTTCCGGACATCGGCCGGCAGTGACTGGCAAACGTCACCCCGGCTGTCAGCGGGTGCGCTTGGGTGTTCCCGTCGTGCGCCGGCCGGTCGCTGGCTTCTTGGGTTTCCTCGTTGTGGTGGCGGGCTTGCGGGCGATCGCCGGCCACAGCACCGACACGACCGCCTCGGGGATCTCGTCCTTGCTGTCACCGCGATAGAACTGCGCGAAATAGCTGCCGAAGCACATAGTGGCGATGGTGCGCTTGTCGATGTCGTCCTGTACGGCACCGCGGTCCTGCAACTGGGTCAGGACGCTCTCGACGAGGGCGACGCGCGGCTCGACGGCGTGCTGGCGCAGGATGTCCAGCAGTGCCGGCGTGCGGATCGCCTCACCGGCGAAGTTCCCCATCAGCACCATGGCATCCGGGTTGTAGTACGCGGGATCCAGCCGGCGCACAGCCTCGACGAGGGCCTCTTGAGGCTGCATCCGGCTCAGGTCCAGGTTGTACAGTTCCTGCTGGCGGCGGAAACCGTAGTCCAGCGCGTCGACGACCAGGTCCAGCTTGCCCGGCCAGCGCCGGTACAGCGTGGGACGGCTGACGTTCGCGTCCGACGCGATGTCGCCGATGGTCATCTGCGAGTACCCGTCCTTGACCAGGCGCTCCCGGGTCGCCAGGATGATCGCCTCGTCGAGCGAGGCGTCCCGGGGCCGCCCGCCCGGCCTGGGGCCTTCGGGGTGCTCGTTCCCGGTCTCGCGCGCTCGGCCCATGGCGGGCATCCTAACGAACCGTTACATGCAGTGGCTGTTACGCTGTGGTTACGTTTACTCCTTGTAACGAAACTGGGGGCTCGACCGTGAACGTGGACGAATACCTGAGCCGGATCGGCGTCGATCCGCCTCGCTCGCCGGACATCGGCACTCTGCGCGAGTTGCAGGTGCGCCACCTGGAGACCGTGCCGTTCGAGAACCTGAGTGTCTCGTTGGGACAGCCGATCGACCTTGACCCTGAGGCGCTGTTCGACAAGATCGTGCGGCAGCGGCGGGGCGGCTTCTGTTACGAGCTCAACGGATTGTTCGCCGAGTTGCTGGCCGAGCTGGGCTTCGCGGTGGAGCGGCTCGCCGCGCGGGTGGCGCACCGCGACGGAGGTTTCGGCCCGCCGCTGGATCATCTCGCGTTGCGTGTGCGGCTGGATGAGCCGTGGCTGGTCGATGTGGGGTTCGGGCGGTTCAGCCTGGCGCCGCTGCGGTTCGCGACCGATGTGGACCAGGATGACCGGGCCGGCTGGTTCTCGCTGCGGGCCGCGCCGCAGGGTGATGTGGACGTGCTGCACGACGGGGACGTCGCCTACCGGCTGGAGAACCGGGCGCGGGATCTGGAGGAGTTCCAGGCAATGGCGTGGTTCCAGACGAACTCGCCGGACGTGCACTTCACGCACGGGCCGACATGTTCGCGGGCGACCCCCACCGGCCGGATCACGCTCGCCCGCGACCGTCTCATCGAGACAGTGGGGGATCAGCGGACCGAGCGCCCGCTCGACGGTGCCGAGGAGATCCTCGCGGCCTATCGCGAGTACTTCGGCATCGACCTCGATCGGGTGCCTTAACCGGCCTTGACGTGCGGAGACGCCTTCCGGATAGTCCCGCCATCCGAGGGTCTCGCGTTGCGCCACGCACTCAGCCACGCCGGTGCCCACAGCCGGTTCGAACTGCTGTCCGCCGCGGGCCACGAGGACACCAAGTTCGACACCCCCACCATGCTCGCGACCACAGCCGCCTGGCTCCGAGCCGTACTGACCTGACTTCTGCTTCGAGGAGAACGGGAAATGCCCACCCCCGACCCGGCCACCAAGCCCAGCTCCGGCCATCCGCTGGGCCCCACGACCACCGCCATCCAGACAGCATCGCGCC
>CBIMJO010001631.1:0-2547 GCA_966244135.1 uncultured Actinocrispum sp.
CTTACGCACCTTCGCAGGGTCCGCTTCGCATTATGTTGGGGGGCCGAGCCCCCCAGACCCCCCACGTTTGGCGCCTTCGGCGCCTGGCGCGCCTGCGGCGCGGGCTGCGCTTCGCGCAGAGCGGGGCGGCCTTCGGCCGGGCGCTACGCGGCTCGGCTCGCTTCGCGACTGCCGAGGGGCTGGAGTTGCGGTAGTCGCCAAAGCCGTCGGCCAATCCTGGGTGGCGCTGTGGTCGAGCGTGCTCCTTAGCCCTCATAGTGGCGTGTTGGGCACCGAAAACGCCGCGTGGTCTTCCTCTGCCCGGCTCAGCAGTCGCGGGGCTTGGGTGGGGTTCAGGGGCTCGTGGCGGGTGTCTGAGGTGGGGGCCTTTTGGTGGCGGTTTGGGCGGAGGTTGGGGGCGATGGTTCGGTCGCTGTGGCGATCTTTAGGGCGGGCGCGGGCGGTGAGGTAGAGGGCGCTGGTTGTTGGGTCGTTCGTGGGGTGCTGTTGGTGGGTGTCGGCCGGAGGTCCAAGGTCTGAGGGTGGGTTGGCGCGCAATAGGGGTGTGCCTCGTGTTTTCTCCCTCCCGTGTGGCCTGGGCGCAGCCTCATCACAGGTGTCAAGGGGGATCCGCCAACGCACATCATCACGGCTGGTGGCGATACGGATCCCCCTTGACACCTGTGATTACCTCCGGCCGGCCACCCGGGAGGGAGAAAACACGCCAAGGGATCCGAAGGATCCTTTCCCCCTCTTGGCGGCCTGCCCGTCCGGCGAGGACATCTTTTAAGGCGCCTCAGCTAACGAGAGCCCTACTTCAAGATATGTCGCGACCGATCCCGAAGAAACTCGACCACCTCAGCAGGAGCCTTAGCGGGACTCCCCGAATCAAAAGGCGGCTGCGGATCGTACTCGACAGCCAGCTGCAGCCCCTGAGCAAACTGATCCCCGGCAATACGAGCCGCCAAAGTAAGCCCCATATCAATCCCCGCCGAAACTCCCGCAGCGGTCACGTACTTCCCGTCAAAGACCACTCGCTCCTCAGTCGCCACCGCCCCGTACTTCCCCAGCTGCCCCATGGCCAGCCAGTGCGTGACCGCCCTGCGGTCTTTCAACAGCCCTGTAGCAGCCAAGATGAGCGACCCGGTGCACACCGTCGTCGTCCACGTCGACGTGGTGTCAATGGCCCGGATCCACTCGTGCAGCGGGCTCTCCTCCATCAGGTCCGACTGTCCCGGACCACCTGGAATCAGCAGGATGTCCGCCTCGGGCGTCTCCGCCAGCGTGGCGTCCGCCGTGATCGCGAGCCGCCCGGTATCCGTCCGGTAGGGACGTTTCTCCTCTCCGACAAAGGTCAGGTCCGCTTCGGGAAGCCGGCTCAGAACCTCATAAGGCCCGACCGCGTCCAGGGCGGTGAACCGGTCGTACAGCAGGATTGCGATTTTCATTCTGATCCCCTTTCAGAACCTTCTCCGGTATTCAGCCGGAGACACCCCCAGTGTCCGGATGAACGCCCTTCTCATTGACTCCGGTGTACCGAACCCGCAGGATTTCGCTATTTTCGAGATCCCCGCCTCGGTGTCCTCCAGCTGCCTCCTCGCCGCTTCCAGGCGCACGCGGTCGACGTAGCGGCCCGGTGTCATGCCCGTCTGCGCCGTGAACACCCGGGCGAACTGGCGCGGCGAGAGGTTCACCCGTTCCGCGAGCGCGTCGACCGACAGCTTCGCCGCCGGGTGCTCGGTGATCCACTGCTGCACCTCGCGCAGCGGCAGGCGTTCCGCGGCCTGCGCGGTCAGCTGCGCGCTGAACTGTGTCTGGTTCCCCGGGCGGCGCAAGAACATCACCAGATGCCGCGCGATCGTCAACGCCGCGTCCCGGCCCATGTCCTCCTTCACCAACGCGAGCGCCAGATCGATCCCGCTCGTCACCCCCGCACTCGTGGACACGTTGCCGTCCCTGACAAAGATCGGCTCCGGGTCCACATCGACCTCCGGGAACCCCCGCGCCAGCTCGCCGCACACCGACCAGTGCGTGGTTGCCTTGCGCCCGTTGAGAAGTCCCGCCCGCGCGAGCAGAAAAGCCCCACTGCACACCGACACCAGCCGCACCGCGTCAGGACCGTTGGCGCGCAACCAAGCCACCAGCCCCGGCTGCGGATCCTTCGTCCCATACCCGCCCGGCACCACGATGGTGTGCGCCGGCGGAACCGACAGCAGATCGACATCCGGCATGATGCGCAGCCCACTGTGAGTCCGAATCGGACCGCCACCCACCGACGCCGTCAGCACCGAGTAGAAGTCCCGCCCCAGATACCGCGACGCACCGGTGAACACCTCCAGCGGACCAGTCAGGTCCAGCGACTGGAGCCCGTCGAAGACAGGGAACAACACCAGCTTCGCCATACCCCCATCGTCACTTGACCAGGGCATGACCGCAATGACGCGGACCCCACCTTTCCGGACACCGACCCCCCTGAAAAACCACTCGCGACCCCATGTACAGTTACAGACACAACGCGGGGTGGAGCAGCTCGGTAGCTCGCTGGGCTCATAACCCAGAGGTCGCAGG
>CBIMJO010001632.1:0-2540 GCA_966244135.1 uncultured Actinocrispum sp.
CAGCAGCGCGAGCGTGGGAACCCCGTCCACCGGCACCGCGGCGCTGGCCGTGAGCACGTCCATCGACCGGGAGAGGCTGCAGGGTTTCTTCCCGCCGTTGACCAGGTAGCCGCCGTCCACCGGGCGGGCGGTCGCCGCCGGGATGACGATGTTCGCCCCCGGGCTGCCTTCGGCCCAGCCCGAGGCCACCAGGAGGTTGCCCGGCGCGATGCCGGCCAGCAGCTCCAGCTGTGCGGCGGTCAGCCGCCCGGCCCGCCGGGCCAGCGCGAAGAGTGTCGCCGTCGTGTAGTGGTGCATGGTGGTCGCGGCACCCAGCGACGGCGAGTACGACGCCATCGCCCGCACGACGCGTGCCGCGTCGAGCGCGCCGACTCCCATTCCGCCGTACTCGGCCGGGACCATCAACCCGGGTCCGCCGAACTTGCGGAATATGTCGAGAACCGGCCCGCCCGGCGCCTCACGTTCGGCCAATGAGATGTCGGCGAGCGCGGCGCACATACCCGGGTGGTAGCGCTCGCACACATTGCGCGCCTCATCAAGTGAGCGCATGAATGGCTTCCCATCTATTTCAGGTGATCGTCGAGAGCTTCGAAAGTTCAGGGCGACGCATCCGATCGCACTATTGTCTCTCGAACATAATCGCAGCCGCCTCTGACACCGGGCTGACTCCGGACGGATATCGCCCTCAGCGGGGCCGGATGAACGCTCGCCGTTCGTCATCGCAGACCACCCAGAAACGGCAGCCGTCGAGGTGGTCGTTCACGACGCCGAGCGACTGCATCGCCGCATAAGCGGTCGTCGGCCCGATGAACAGGAAGCCGCGCCGGCGCAGTTCCCGGGCGAAGGCCTCCGATTCCGGG
Organism: uncultured Actinocrispum sp.; assembly: GCA_966244135.1. Taxonomy (GTDB): domain Bacteria; phylum Actinomycetota; class Actinomycetes; order Mycobacteriales; family Pseudonocardiaceae; genus Kibdelosporangium. Next base: position 861 of record CBIMJO010001632.1, read on the forward strand.
GTCGACGCCGGCAGCTCGGCCAGGGTCAGGGCCGGGTCGCCGGCCGGTGCCTCGAAGCTCCACAGCAGACCCGCCAGGGACAGGCCCTGCTCCCACAGGCGCACCGCCGCCCGGGCGTTGCCGATGGCGGCCAGGATCTTGCCCCGGTGGCGCACGATCGCCGAGTCCGCGAGCAGCCGCGCGACATCGTCGTCGGTGAACCGCGCCACCTCCGAGGGATCGAAACCGGCGAAGGCCCTGCGGAAACCGTCCCGCTTGCGCAGGATCGTCAGCCAGGACAGGCCACTCTGGAACCCTTCCAGGCACAGCTTCTCGAACACCAGCTCATCGGTGCCGACCGGTCGTCCCCACTCCCGGTCGTGGTAGGTCCGGTACTCGGGCGTCACGAGGCCCCACGGACACCTGCGGACTCCGTCCGCGCCGATCTGGATCGCGTCGTCCATCAGCGCGGCCCCGGTGGCATTGAGCGGGATGGCCCGGACCGGGAACCGACCATGTGTACACGGCCAATGGCGCCGCTGAACCCATTGGCCGGCACGGCACTGGACATTTGTATCCTTTCGCCGGTTTGTGTTTCGTCCATGCTGACAGGTATACCGGCCCGATGCAATTACCAGGACGTGTATATCCATTCACTGTTCTGGCCTTTGAACAACAGCCGTCAGCGATATGTCAGCATAACGTCGAACGGGCCTGACAAGATGGAGCCGGCATACGCCCAATACCGCGGCAAGGCACGATGTGAGGAACGCCTATGACCATCCAGAACACGCCGCCACTCCGTCAGATCGAGACCGAGATCGAGGACGCACTGCGCAGTTATCCCGGCGTGGCGCGAGCCCGCGTTCTCCACGATGCCGACGGCCGGCTGGTGGCGCAGGTGCTGCCATGGGGCACGCATTCCGTTACCGCCGACACCGGGGTACTCGCCGAACTGGCGGTCATGAACCTGGCCGAGACGCGATTCCTGCACGACGAGATCTTCGTGGGCGAGGTCTACCTGCGCGGCGGGATCGTGCTCCGGGAGAACGCCGTGGTGTTCGACGTCGGCGCGAACATCGGGATGTTCAGCCTCTTCGTCGGAGCGCGCTGCCCCTCGGCCCAGGTGTACGCGTTCGAACCGGTTCCCGAGGTATACGCCAAGCTCGTGCGGAACGTCAACGAGCGTGGCCTCGTCGTCCGGCCGTTCAACTACGGGCTGTCCGATCGCGACCAGGACGTCACCTTCTACTACTACCCGAACATCTCGATCATGTCGACCCGCCACGACTACATCAACTGGGACAACGAGGTCGACCTGATCAAGCGGTACGTCGAGAACGAGCGCCGCACCGGCCCGCCCGGCCGCGCGGAGCACCTGGCCGAGGTCGAGGCGTTGGCGCACAAGGACTTCGAGTTCGTCGAGACCCGGTGCCGGCTCCGCCCGATCTCGGACGTGATCGACGAGGCCGGCGTCGGCGTCATCGACCTGGTCAAGATCGATGCCCAGCGTGCCGAATACGATGTCCTCCAAGGGATAGCCGACCGTCACTGGCCGCTGATCCAGCAGATCAGCATGGAGGTCCACGACGAGGCCGGCTCACCGACCGAGGGCCGGGTCGCGCAGGTCACCCAACGGCTTGCCGACGAAGGGTTCCAGGTCAAGGTGGAGATCGAGGAGATGCTCCGCGACACCGGCCG
>CBIMJO010001633.1:0-2532 GCA_966244135.1 uncultured Actinocrispum sp.
CCTCCGTAGCACTTCAGTGGAGTGCCAGAGACCGTACCAGATACTTTAGTGTTCGACGTGAGAACGACACTTTGGTGTGTCTTCCCTCGTAACGGCAGTCAGTCCGAAGTGTTCAGGCCCGCTGACGATCTTGCTCATCTCTCAGAACAAAGAAAAGCACCTGGTCAACAGGTCTATGGTTGGATCACGCGACAGGCGGAAGGCTCGAGGTAAGCCGACCCCACCCACGAGGAGTCGCGGCCAGAACGGCAACCGGCCGACTGATCTCTCACACCGCGTAGGTGTCTTCGAGAACCAGTCAGCCGGTTGTTGATGTTGCCCATGTTTGTGTGGCCCCGGCAGGGTTCGAACCTGCGACCTTGGAATCAGAATTCGCCAGATGTCCGGTTGACACCGCGTGACACGACGCCGCCGACGCGGCCATCGGGGGGCGCGTTCCGCCCGTCACAGCCAGTCCACACATCATCAATGTCTGCCACCCGTGAACGGTCCAACGTCGCCGACACGACGAGCACGGCGGCCCTACCGCACCGAACCCCCGATCGGGACCACTACGTCCGCAGCGGCCGACACAAAGATCCGCGCCACCGATGTCAACGTCCTGGAGCAGACGGATGACCCTGTTTCGCGGTGTTGATCATCGTGCTCCAGATTTGCTCCAGATCTGTCGCCGACTATCCACTTGGTACAGAGAAAAAAGATCAACCTCCAAACCTGTTCACCCAGGTCGGAGGCTGATTTCTGAAACTTCAATAGTTGTGGAGCTGAGGGGATTCGAACCCCTGACCCCCACACTGCCAGTGTGGTGCGCTACCAACTGCGCTACAGCCCCGCCGCGCTCTTTCGAGTGCTTGGATACCGTACCTGACGGGGTCAAACGGGTTGTCGGCGGGGGTCGATTCGGGGGCGCCGGCGTGCTAGACCATGGGTGTGATCAGGGATGATGGGGTTGTTGAGCTGGTTGAGCCGGACGGTGAGGGTGGGGCTCGTGAGGTTCGGTGGGCGGTTCAGCAGGAGCGGTTGCGGCTGACGGTGGACCGGGTGCTGCAGGCTCCGGGGAACCTGCAGGGTGAGCGGTTGCGCGCGATGGGGGTCACGCGGGCGGCGGATGTGTCGCTCGATGACTTGGCCCGGTTGCCGCTGATCTCGAAGGCGGATATCTGGGAGAACTACCCGTTCGGGCTGCAGGTCGCTCCCGCTGAGGACATCGTCTGCGTTCACGGTTCGTCCGGGACGGGTGGGCGGCCGACGTTGATCCCGTACACCGCGAATGACGTGCAGGTGTGGTCGCGGGTGATGGCGCGGGCGTTGGGTGGGGCCGGCGCGACGAAGGCGAGCACCATCCACAATGGATACGGCTACGGCCTGTTCACCGGTGGGCTCGGCGTGCATCACGGCGGGATGTGGTTGGGCGCCACGGTGATCCCGGTGTCCGGCGGGATGACCGACCGGCAGATCCGGCTGATCGAGGACCTCCGGCCAGATATCCTCACGTGCACCCCGTCGTACGCGATCCACCTCGGCGAAGCCCTGCAGGGCAAGGAGACCAGCCTCAAGGCGGGGGTGTTCGGCGCTGAGCCGTGGACCGAGGAGATGCGCACCCAGATCCAGAACCTGCTGGGGCTCAAGGCGTTGGACATCTACGGCCTGTCCGAGATCATCGGCCCGGGGGTCGCCTGCGAGTCACTGGACTCCGAGGGCATGCTCAACGTCGCCGAGGACCACTTCTACGTCGAGGCCGTCGACAGCGACGGCAACCCGGTGCCCGACGGAACCCCTGGCGAGCTGGTCTTCACTACGCTCACCAAGACCGGGATGCCGCTGATCCGGTACCGCACCGGCGACGTGGCCGCGCTCGCCGACCCGGTGCCCGGCTCGCCGCGCACCCTCAAGCGGATGTCCAAGCTCAAGGGCCGTACGGACGACATGCTGGTCATCCGGGGTGTGAACGTCTTCCCCACCGAGATCGAGTCGGTCCTGCTCAACGACGAACGGGTCAGCCCGCACTACCTGATCGTGGAGGACCGCCGGAACCCCGCCCGCAGCGAACTGCGCATCGCCACCGAGCCGTTCAGCGAGGGCATCGACACCGAGCACCTGACAAAAGACCTGGTCAACGCGCTGCGGGAACGCCTGGGCATCACCTGTGTCGTGAAAGTGCTCACACCAGGCAGCGTGCCGCGGACCGAGGTCGGCAAGGCGCGCCGCCTGGCGCGCTGGCAGACGGGCGAGCCGCCGCTACTGGGACTGTGAGGTCAGGGCGTCCATCCACTTCGGGTCCTGCCAGTCGACCAGCTTGTTGCCGACGAGGACCGTAGGCGTGCCGAAGCCGGTCTGGCCGCCGGACTCCTGCGCCAAGGCGGGGTCGGTGCGCGCCTTCTGGTAGGCGTCGCTGACCGCCTGGTTGTAGCTGCCGCCGTTGACGCACGAGGACAGGGACGGCGAGTTCACACCCAGGTCCTGGGCCAGTTTGATCAGCTGGTTCTTGTCGTACCCACGGGCGCCTTCCTCGGGCTGCGTGCCGTAGAGGCT
>CBIMJO010001634.1:0-2524 GCA_966244135.1 uncultured Actinocrispum sp.
GGTCGCGATGCAGTGCTCGCTGGTGCCCAGAATGGCGTGCCCCCGGTTGAACCCGCCGATCGCGTCGCAGCCACTGCCCGGGATTCGCTTGTTGCAGGCCGATCCCGTGTCGTAGAAGTACGAGCATCTGGTGCGCTGCAGGAGGTTCCCGCCGACCGTCGCCATGTTGCGCAGCTGCCCCGACGCGCCGGTCAGGATCGCCTGCGCGAGGACGGGGTAGCGCGTGCGGATCGTCGGGTGCGCGGCCAGTTCGCTGTTGCGTACCAGCGCCCCGATGCGGACACCACCGTCCGGTAGTTCGGCCACTGTGGACAGTGGCAGGCGGGTGATGTCGACCACCGTGTGCGGCCGCTCGATGTCCTCGCGCATCAGGTCGACCAGGTTGGTGCCGCCGCCGAGGAACTTCGCGCCTGGCGTGGCCGCGATGGTCCGCACCGCGGTCTGGACGTCATCGACGCTCACGTAGGAGAAGGGCCTCACGACGCCACTTCCTCGATGGCGCCGGCGATCCCGTTGTAGGCACCGCAGCGGCACAGGTTCCCGCTCATCAGCTCGCGGATCTCGGCCCCGTCCAGCTCCGGCTTCGCCGAGATGTGCCTCGTGACCGCGCTGGGCATGCCGTCCCGGTGCTCGGCGAGCATCCCGATCGCCGAACAGATCTGCCCGGACGTGCAGTACCCACACTGAAAGCCGTCCCGCGCGACGAAAGCCGCCTGCAGCGGGTGATCGACCCCCTCAATGGTGGTGATCTCCCGCCCCTCGTACTGAACAGCGAGCGCCAGGCACGAAACCACCCGCCGCCCATCCACCAGCACCGTGCACGCACCACAAGCGCCCTGGTCACACCCCTTCTTGGTGCCAGTGAGCCCCATCTGCTCGCGCAACACATCCAGCAGACTCACCCGCGGCTCGACATCCACCGCTCTCCGCTCGCCGTTGACCCACATCTCGACCATCGCGCCTCCTCCGTTCGGGGATGCGTGTTAGTTAAACGCCGTTGTCTTAATAAGTCAACAGTGTTCTCTAAACTGGAGGGGTGAGGGCGGGCAGGAGGGTTGTTTTGGCGAACTCGAGGAAGGCGTCCTGGTGGTCGCCGCCGATCTGGACCAGGGCGAGGTCGGTGAAGCCCGCCTTGGTGAACTCGTCGATCTGGGCGAGGATCGGTTCGGGGTCCGGGCCGCAGGGGATGGAGAGGGCGACGTCCTCGGGCGTGACGTAGGCGGTCGCGGCGGCGAAGCTGCTGGTGTCGGGCAGTTCGGCGTTGACCTTCCAGCCGCCGCCGAACCAGCGGAACTGCTCGTGTGCGCGTTCGACTGCGGCGGCGCGGTCGGTGTCCCAGCAGACCGGGAGCTGGCCGATCTTGCGGGACGGCACGCCCCGCGCGGAGTCCCAGGCCGAGCAGAGGGTTTCGTCCGCCTCCACGGCGATCATGGCGTCTCCCAGGGCTGCGAACCGGGAGACCGACTGCTCGCCGGAGACCGCCACGGCGATGGGTGTCCGGATCGCCGGCAGGTCCCAGAGTTTGGCCGCGTCGACCCGGAAATGCGCGCCCGAGTAGTTGAAGTACCCGCCGTCGAACAGCCCGTGGATCACCTGCAGGGCCTCGGCGAGCATCTCGTGCCGGATGTTCACCGGCGGCCAGCCGCGGCCTATGACGTGCTCGTTGAGGTTCTCCCCGGCGCCCACGCCGAGGGTGAACCTGTTGCTGGACAACAACTGCATGGTGGCGGCCTGCTGGGCGACAACGGCCGGGTGGTAACGCATGATCGGGCAGGTGACGTAGGTCATCAGGTCGATCGTCGAGGTCGCGTTGGCGACGGCGCCCAGGACGGTCCACGCGTTGGGTGCGTGGCCCTGTTCGGCCAGCCAGGGGAAGTAGTGGTCGCTGGACACCGCGAAGGAGAACCCCGCCTGTTCGGCGCCGACGGCGTGCCGCACCAGCTCGACGGGCCCGGCCTGCTCGGTCATCAACGTGTACCCCATGCGCATGACGAAGGACTTCCCGCCCGCATGACCTTCAAACGCCTGGGTACCCGGTCCGGGAACGGAAGGAGTGCAGATGACCAGGGCACGCGAGATCATGACCGCCGACCCGGCATGCGTGCGGGCCAGTGAGACCGTCCGCGACGCGGCCCAGATCATGGCCGAGCGCGGGGTGGGCGCGGTGCCGGTGTGCGGCGAGGACAACCGTCTCAAAGGGATGATCACCGACCGGGACATCGTGGTGAAGGTGCTGGCCGCCGGGCACGACCCGCGGGCCGTCACGGCCGGCGAGCTGGCCCAGGGCGAGACCGTCACGATCGGGGCGGACGACGACGCCAACGAGATCATGAAGACCATGGCCGAGCACAAGATCCGGCGCCTGCCGGTGATCGACGGCCAGCGGCTGGTCGGCATGATCAGCCAGGCCGACGTCGCCCGCGCACTCCCGCACGCGCAGGTCGGCGACCTGGTCGAAGCCTTGTCGGTGGACGACTAGCGACCCGCCAGCGCCGTCCAGACATCGGCCGGCCCATCGGGACGG
>CBIMJO010001635.1:0-2520 GCA_966244135.1 uncultured Actinocrispum sp.
CGTCCACTGTGGACCGCACGGCCTTGACCGCGGTGCGGGCGAGGTCGTCCGCCACGAACCGCACGATGTCCGCGAACCTGGTCGCCAACGGCACCTCGAGCAACGGCACGCCGTGGTGGTCGCAGGTCGCGATGAGACCGTCCGGAACGGACGCGTGCGACAACCCCACCCCGAACCCGATCCCGACCACATCAAGCCGGCCGACGAACTCCTCCGGATCCCCCAGCTGCAAGCCGGTGGTGAGCAACAACGTGCCTGGCCGCAGGAATGGACTCGGATCCGCGAGCTCACTGACATGAACCCACTCGACCGCCTGCCCCAGCTCCCCCTCCCCCGCGAGCACCCGCAGCCCAAACCCCGGCTGCCGGACAACCGCACCAACACTGAGCACCCACACATGCTGCCTCTACGGGCCGCTGTTAGCCATACCAATCGGTGGCGACCGCGCGGCTTGCCTTGGACGTTGGCTTCCTGAGCGTTTGGTTCACCTATCGGCTCCTAGCGAACCGAAGTCTTCGAGGTACTGCGCACCGGGTCCGGCAGTGTTCACACCGGTGACAAAGCCAAGCCATGCCAGCAAAGTTGAGGGCTTGCCCGGTCGGGCAAGCCCTTAAGGATGAGCTACTGCGGGTCCATCCAGGCATCCGGCTGCAGGTTCACCTTTTGGGGATCCATCCAATCGGTGTGCACCCCCACTGTCGGTGGGCTCTTGGGCGGAGCGTTCTCGGCCGCATACGCCCCTGCGCAAGCGGATATGGACACCAGAAGGGCCAGCGCGGCGCTGCTCACAGCGCGTCCAACCTTGTTGATCACCCGGGCAGAGTACTGGTGCCTGTCAGGCATTGGTTCACTCGGGTGGGCGTATCAGCCTACTCCTCAGTAGACCGTTCGGGGGTTACCCTCGGTGATGTCCAGTGTGGCTGGGAGCGATGGGCGAGGGCGCGGTGTTGCCATGCGGTCGAGTGCAGCCAGCCTGGCTCTGATGTCCGTCTTCCGGGGACTGTCCTTATCGGTCAACATGCCTAGCTGTTCCACGAGGACTCTGCGGGCGCGGGCGATGTCGCCGGTCGCCTGCAGGGAGCGGGCGAGAACATCCAGCGCGTTCGCGCGGGTCCGCCGGTCGACGATCTCCTCGGCCGCGATCTCGGTCGCCTCGTGCGCCAGGCGCAGGGTCTCCTCGAAATCCCTTGACGTGAAATGGATCTGAGCCAGAACCACCAGGGCCGCGCAGGTCGCCACCCGGTCCATGGTCTGGCGCAGCACCGTCAGGCCGATCTGTCCGTGGAGGCGGGCCATCCCCAGCTCGCCGAGGTCCAGGTACACCTCGGCAAGTGCGGTCCTGGTCACTCCCTCGCCTCGGGTGTGTCCAATGTCTACTCTGAGGTCAAGTGATTTCGTGAGGTAATCAAGGGATTCCTCGTCACGGTCCAGCCTGTGATAGGTCACACCCAGGCGGTGCATGGAAAACGCCATGCCATAGGTGTGTCCGATGTCGCGATATGCCTGCAGCGCAAGGTGATAGTTGCTGATGGCACTGGCCGATTCACCCTGGTCCGCCTGGATGTTGGCGAGGTTGTGCAGGCACACGGCCTGCCCCTCGCGGTGCTCGGCCTGTTGCGCCAACTCGAGCCCGCGCTGGAAATAGGCCGTCGCTTTGGGGAGATTGCCGAGCTTGTAGTAGGTGGCGCCGAGGTTGTTGAGCGTACCGATCTGTGGCTCGGCTGCGTGGAGCTTCAGCGCTGACGCGAGGGCGACCACGTTGCTGTGCAAGATGTCCGTCTGTGGACCGTAGCGTTCGTACACCTCGTGGACGGCTCCGGCCAGCTGCCACGAATGTTGGTGGAAACCACGGTCGTGGGCGCATTCCGTCGCTGCGGCCAGATTCGCCCGCTCCATTTCGCACCATGCCAGTGCCGTCGGTTCGGTGTCGAACTCCAGTGGCCTGATGTCGCCCGGTTCGGGCAGCCCGGGGGTCTGACTGCGTTGCGGGACAAGGCATCGCGCCGCGTTCACGCTACTGAGCAGATAGAAGTCCAGCATCCTGCGCACGGCGGCGGTGCGGTCGGCGGGAGAGTCGTCCATCTCGCACAGGCCCGCCGCGTACGTCCCAACGAGACTATGCAACCGGTATCGCTCACGGCTCGAGTCTCGCTCCAGGAGGTGGCGGCGGATGAGCGTCTCCAGGTGCGGCTGCGCGTTGCCGTTGAACAGCGCGTTGGCGACTGGGACGCCGAAACTACGGCCGGGGTGCAGGCCCAGGAGCCGGAACAAGCGTGCCGTGGTCGCCAGCAGCTCTTCGTAGGACCAGGAGAAGAAGGTGTGCAGGGTCTCGTCGTCCTGGGTGTCGTCCTCGGGCATACGGCTGAGCAGCTCGCGAAGATGGCCGACCAGCCCGGCCAGGTGTGCCTCGGGCTGCTCCGCGATGTTCTGACCGAGGATGCGGATCGCCAGCGGCAGCCCGGTCGACAAATGGGCCAGTGTGGCGACTGTCGCCGGGCTTTCCCCGGCCCGCCGGGCACC
>CBIMJO010001636.1:0-2510 GCA_966244135.1 uncultured Actinocrispum sp.
GACCTGGGCGGCGAACGCCTCGTTGATCTCGACGAGGTCGATGTCGTTGATGGACATGCCCGCGAGTGTGAGGGCGCGCTTGGAGGCCTCGACCGGGCCGAGGCGCATGATCTCGGGCGAAAGGCCCGACACGCCGGTCGCCACGATCCTGGCCAGCGGGGTGATCCCGAGCTCCGCCGCTTTGGTGTCACTCATGATCACCAGGGCCGCTGCGCCGTCGTTCAGCGGGCAGCAGTTGCCCGCGGTCACGCGGCCGTCGGGGCGGAACACTGGCTTCAGGCCGGCGGTCTTCTCGTACGTCACGCCCGGGCGGGGGCCGTCGTCGGCCGAGACGACGGTGCCGTTCGGCAACGTGATCGGGGTGATGTCCTTGGCCCAGAAGCCGTCGGCGATGGCCTTCTCCGCGAGGTTCTGCGACCGCACGCCGAAGTGGTCCATCTCCTCGCGGCTGACGTCCTTCAGCAGCGCCAGGTTCTCGGCGGTCTGGCCCATCGCGATGTACGCGTCGGGGATCTGGTCGTCCTCGCGCGGGTCGTGCCACTCGTCGGCGCCGTGCTCGGCCGTGGCCACGGTGCGGGCCTCGGCGTCGGCGAACAGGGGGTTGTGGGTGTCCGGCCAGGAGTCGGAGCTGCCCTTGGCGAACCGCGACACGGTCTCGACGCCCGCGCTGATGAACACGTCGCCCTCACCGGCCTTGATGGCGTGGAAGGCCATCCGCGTCGACTGCAGGCTGGACGCGCAGTACCGGGTCACCGTGCACCCCGGCAGGTGGTCGTAGCCGAGCTCCACCGCGAGGATCCGGCCCATGTTGAAGCCCTGCTCGCCACCGGGCAGGCCGCACCCCAGGATCAGGTCGTCGATCTGCTTGGGGTCCAGCTGTGGCACCTTGGCCAGGGCGGCCCGCACCATCTGCACGGCGAGGTCGTCCGGCCGGATGTCCACCAGGGACCCCTTGCCGGCACGTCCGATGGGGGAGCGGGCGGCGGAGACGATGACGGCCTCGGGCATGGCGGAGCTCCTTTGCGCTACCAACAGTTACTCGTCGGTAAGCAGCCTTACATCAGGAGCACTGGGTGGCAACGCGGTGAAGACCACTTTTCACCGCGGCGCACAAAGGTGCCAGCAGGATGTCCGCGGCATGGCGGTATCCCGCGCCACTTGGATGGAACCGGTCCGGGCTGAACAGCTCGTAGTGCCGGATGTGGAACTCGGGCGAGACCAGGTCGGCGATCGGCACCGGAATGCCCCCGGCGTGCTCGACGGCCGCACGCTGGGCGCGGGCGAGCATCTGCCCCCACTTGCGTACGACGTACCGCAACGGTTGAGGGATCGGCCGGATCGTCCCCAGATCGGGGCAGGTTCCGACTACTACCTGTGCACCCGCGTTGCGCAGCCGGGCGACCTCGATCCGCAGCAGCGCGGCTGAGGTGCGGACCCGCATCTTCCCGGTGACGTCGTTGCCGCCGATGATCAGAAGCACCAGATCGGGTGGATTCAAGATCGCTTTGTCGACTTGGGCGATCAATGTCCGTGTGTTCGCGCCCACGACCGCGTACGTCGTCAGCTCGACCGGGCGACCGGACTCGTCCGCCAGGCCACGGGCCAGCAGCACGCCTGGCAGCAGGTCGGTGCTCTCCGCGCCCAGACCAGCGGCGACGGAATCACCCAGTACGGCGAACCTCAGCGGGTTCGTCCCTGGCGTTCCGTACACACCGTCGGCCAGGTGCGGGTCGCGGGTCGGCCGCCCGATCAGCGTCCGCGCGCGTTTGCTCTGCCGGTCGAGGAACCCGTACATCGCCCCGGACAACCCACCCACGGTGAAGACGGTCATGGCCGCCACCCGGATACTTCCCAGAACCCCCATGATCGCCTCCCCTCCGGTTCCATGAATTAAACACGGAAAAACCCAGGCGACCCACCAGTAATGCCCCTTAGACCTGGTCCCTAAGGGGCAGACCTTCGGTCCGGGGTGACGGCACGGTAACCGCAGGTAGGGGGGTGCCGGGCGACGGCCACTTCGAACTCCTCGGCACGGATCCGGTCGACGTGGTGCAGCAGGGTGACCTTGCTGAAGAACGGCAGCGTCCCCGGATGTCCCGCCAGGGCGTACACGAACCGGGGTTCCCGGGCCGGTGCACCGGGCCAATTGCGCCGGTGAATGCCGGCGAGTTCGGCCCGCGTCTCCGCGCGTTCCCGGTATCGCTTCGCGGTCTGGCTGCCCCGGACGAATGTCTTCTTGGTGAAGACCAAATCCATCTCTTCGGTGAGAAAATCGGCATGATGGGGCAAAGACACCACGAACGTGCGTTGTGCGAGCTCGGCAGTCACATCCGGTAGCCCACCGAGTTCACCCTCCAGGTGGGCAAGGAGCGCACGATCGACGAGGAACCACCGTCCGTCGGCGAGCACGTAGAACTCCCCGCGGTGCCACAGCTCCGCGGACACGCACTCCCGCAAAGGCTTGGTGTGCACGACATTCCCGTGGTGATCAAGAGCATCCACTTGCAACC
>CBIMJO010001637.1:0-2510 GCA_966244135.1 uncultured Actinocrispum sp.
ACCATGTCGGTGTGCTGCAGGACATGGCCGGGCTGCAGCGGCCGCTGGCGGACTATTTCCGGCAGAACTTCTGGGTTGCCGGCAGCGGCACGGTCAGTGAGCGGTACCTGCGCTGGACGGCGGAGGTCGTGGGGACCGACCGCATGCTCTACTCGACCGACTATCCGTACACCTTCGGCACACGGCCCGGCGGCTTTGCCTACCTGGACACCAGCGGCGGCATTGCGCGGTCCTTCCTTGAGCGCGCACCGTTCACCGAGGACGAGAAGGCTGCCATCGGGTCGGGCAACTGGGAGCGACTGACCGGTCACGTCGCCAGCCGTCAGCCGCTCCGATCAACCTGACGCGCGGTGGGTGCGCCGCCGTTCGCGGCAGCCAGGATTGCGTCAGTTGTGGTGAGCAATTCACTGCTCCATCGCGACGGGCGAATTGGTCTCCACGGTCCTGGACTATCCGTTGTTGCTCGATGCGTTGGCGTTCAACAACGTCCAGGAGGGATTCGAGCTGGTCGCGTCCCGCTTCAACGGGCTCACCGAACTGATCCGCCGTCCCGACGCGGGCGCCGCGCTGCTGAACCGCTACGGCGCCATGGATGGGCGTTGGAGTGAAGGTCGCCTTCACTCCAACACCCGCCGGCCGGCCACAGTGGACGTTCCGGCCGGCTGGATAAACTGTGATGTCGGTCATTTTCGTGTATCTGCGGTCTGAGGTTTGTTCGGGCAGGGTTTGGTTCCCGGTCTGACCGTGTCGGGGTGTCGTCGGTGCTGGGGTGGGTTGTTCGTTGTAGCTTGCGGGCTGCGTTGGTGTCGGGCAGGGGCGTTCCTGTCACTCCTGGAAGCCGAATTTCGCGTGACGGCGATGGTCCACGCCAACGTGTCGTTGGGGAGGCGAACTGTGGAGATCATTGGCCGGTTGAGCAAGCGGGCACGCCAAGGACTACTACGTCGATCTGACCCGCGCCGAGCCGTCCGGCGGGGTCCGGGGCGTGCTGTCGTGACCGGCGAAGGGCGCCGAACCTGCACTGGTTCGGCGCCCGCCCAACGGTTATCCGCGCACAGCGGTCAGCAAGGCCTGTGCCAGGTCCAGGTACTCCGGGACGGACGTTGTGGTCAGCTGCAGGTCGAAGAACACCTCGTCGACGACCTCAGCGGCTGCGCGGGCATAGCCCACCACCTGCTCCAGCGTGCCGTGGTGCGAGACGTGCTCGGGATTCGTCGGCTCGTCCGTGATGATCGGGTTCAGCCGCAGCGGCATGCGCAGGGCGGCCGGGTCGCGGCCGAACGACGCCGTCTGCTCACGGAGGGACGCGACGGTGGCGGTCAGCATCGGCAGTGGCAGGCCCACGGCCAGCCAGCCGTCGGCGCGGCGGGCGATGCGGGTCAGACTCCGTGGAGTGAGGCCGGCGAGCAGGATCGGCGGGTGCGGGTTCTGCGCCGGCTTGGCGTCCACCCTGGACGGCGGAATCGTCCACAACGGACCCTTGTGCTCGACCGGCTCGCCGGTCCACACCGCCGTCAGCATGTCGAGGGTTTCGTCGAGGCGGGCGCCGCGCGCGTGCCACGGCACGCCGGCCGCCTGGTACTCGTCCCGCGACCAGCCGATGCCGATCCCGAGATCCAGTCGCCCACCGCTGACCTGGTCCAGGGTCGTCACGGTACGGGCGAGCAACGCGGGCGGCTGCCACAGCGCGTTGAGCGTGCTCGTGCCCAGGCGCACGCGCGACGTCGCGGCCGCTACGGTGGTGAGCAGGATCAACGGGTCGAGGAAGGTCGAGTAGACCGACGGGATCACGCCGTCCAGGCTGGGGTAGCGGTCCCGTGGTGCGACCGGAAGCAGCAGGCGGTCGCCCACCCACAGGCTGTCGAAACCCATGCCCTCGGCCTCGGCGGCCACCCGCAGCGCGGCGGACGGATCGGCGAATGCGCCGTACTGGGGCAGGGCAAGACCAATTCGCGTGTTCACCGGGGGAGCCAACGCCATGATCCTGTCCCATCGCTTTCCGTGCAGGTCAGCTGACATGCCGGCGGGCATGCGGTTCCAGTTGCTCGGTCCGGTCGAGGTGTTCGGTCCCGGCGGTGAGCCGGTCACGTTGCCCGGTGCCCGTGCCCGCGCGATCCTCACGATGCTGCTGCTCGCGCGCCCGGGCGTGGTCTCGCCGGCGCGGCTCTACGAGACGGGCCACACCGCCAAGGACCCGGTCAACGCCCTGCACGTGCAGATCGCGAAACTCCGGGCGGCACTGCCCGAGCCGAGGCTGGTGTCGGAGCCAGGGGGCTACCGGCTGATCACATACCCTGGCGAGGTCGACGCCGACGTCTTCGCCGGGGAATGCGCCAAACAACCCGCGGTGCTCCGCGATGCTCTCACGTTGTGGCGGGGACCGTTGCCCGGCTACGACTTCGCCGACGCCTGGCGAGCGCACATGGAGGAGTTGCGGCTCACCGCGCTGGAACGGGTGATCGACGCGGAGCTGGAGCAGGGCCGGGAACGGGAACTGGTACCCGAGCTGA
>CBIMJO010001638.1:0-2503 GCA_966244135.1 uncultured Actinocrispum sp.
ATAACGAGACGACGGGGGCGGCTGGGGTTCACGCCGGACCGGGGCCGTCTCGCGGTACTCCACGGGCACCTGCCTGGGCGGCGGTGGTGGAGGCGGCGGTGGCTGTTGAGGCTGCTGAGGCGGGTACTGCGGCCGGGTCGGTGGGTACTGGCGGGGCGGCTGAGGCGCCTGCCTGCTCTGCCCGAACTGCTGCGGCTGCTTCGCGGTCCACTTCTTGCGGCTCTTTTTCCGGCTCGCCGAAGCATCACGGTCATCCTTGCCGTGATCTTGGGGACCGGAACGGAGCACACCTCCATCCTGCCGTAAAGCCGGCAAGGTCACACACGCACATACCTATTGGGCCGTGACGAACCTCACCCGGAACGACTTGGGCCAGTTCTTGCCGGTGACCAGGAACTGGTCCGTTCCGGGGACGGCGGCGATCCCGTTGAGCACGTCCGTGTTGGCCCGTTCCTGCTCGGTGAGCAAACCGGCCAGCGTGACGGTGGCCGTGACTTCACCTGATCGTGGGTCGATCCGCACGATCTGGTCGGTCTTCCAGATGTTCGCGTAGACGCCCTGTGGCGTGCACTCCAGCTCGTTGATGTCGACCACGCTCTTGCCGCCCGAACGCACCTTCACGCTCCCGACCTGCGCGAACGTGTCGGGATCGCGGAAGGTCAGCTCGTCGGTGCCGTTGCTCATCACCAGGCGCTTGCCGTCGTGGCACAGGCCCCAGCCCTCGCCGGTGTAGGAGGCGCGCTTGAGCTCGGCCAGCGTGTTCTTGTCGCGCTGAATGGCCACGCCGTCCTTGTATGTGAGCTGCCAGAGTTTGTCGCCGACGATCGTGATGCCCTCGCCGAACATCGGATCGGGCAGGTCCGCTTTCCTGGTGACCGCTCCGGTGGCCGCGTCGGTGATGCGGATCTGGGACTCGCCCTCCAGGCCGGTGCCCTCGTAGAGCGTCGTCCCGTCGAACTCCAGGCCCTCGGTGAAGGCGGACGTGTCGTGCGGCAGCGTCGCCAGCACCTCGGCGCGCAGGGTGGCGGGCGCAGCCGAAGGGGTGTCGCTGTCCGCGCACGCGGCGAGCAGAACGCATGCACAAAGAGTGAGAAGCACCTTCACGGCAGAAGCGTGACATGGGTGGTGCACAATCTTCGTGATGAGCACGAGCCTTGAACCAGATCCCGCCCTTGCCGGCGCGCTCGAACTGGCGCGCGCAGCGGCGGTGGAAGAGGCCGGCGACGAGGTCGGCGAGCATGTGGGCGTGCTGCCCGAGGACGCCGCGGCGCTGACTCACCTGTTCGAGGCCGACAAGACCGGCTACCGCGGCTGGCGCTGGGCCGTGACGGTCGCCTTCGCCGGCCCGGGCACCCCGGTCACGGTCAGTGAGGTCGTGCTGCAGGCCGGCCCGGACGCGCAAGTCGCGCCGCACAGGGTGCCGTGGCAGCAACGGGTGCAGGCGGGCGACCTCGGAGTCGGCGACCTGCTGCCCACCGCGCCGGACGACCCCCGGGTCGTGCCCGCGTACATCCAGTCCGACGACGAGGCCGTCGAGGAAGTCGCCATGGAGGCCGGCCTCGGCCGGATCCGGGTGATGTCCCGCGGCGCGCGGCTGGAGGCGGCCGACCGCTGGAAGGGCGGCGAGTTCGGGCCCCGGTCCGACATGGCTCGCAGCGCCCCCGAACACTGCGGGACCTGCGGGTTCTACCTGCCGGTCGCCGGTTCGCTGCGGGCCGCGTTCGGCGCCTGCGGCAACGAGATCTCCCCGGCCGACGGGCACGTCGTGCATGCCGAGTACGGCTGCGGCGCGCACTCCGAGCTGCGCATCGAGCAGGGCTCGCCGGTGCTGGTGGCCGACCTGATCTACGACGACTCGCTGCTGGACGTCGAGCGGGCGCCGGCCGAATGACCGATCCGTTCGGCACGCAGCGGTTACGAGAGGCTGTGCTGTCGGCCTGGAGCACGTCCCCGACGCGCTTCCGGGAAGACGCGAACGCCGAGGAGGACCTGCGGCTCGGGGCCTACAAGGACCGGCTGCTGGTCGAGCTGGCCCAGAACGCCGCCGACGCGGCCGGGACCGGCGGACGGCTCCGGCTGTCCATTGTGGACAACGAGCTCCGCGCGGCGAACACCGGAACGCCGCTGGACGCCGATGGCGTGGCGGCCTTGGCTTCGCTGCGCGCATCCGCGAAGCGTGCTGGCGGAACGGTCGGGCAGTTCGGTGTGGGGTTCTCCGCCGTCCTGTCGGTGACCGACGAGCCCGCGGTCGTCTCGGCCACCGGCGCCGTGCGGTTCTCCGCGCAGCGCACCCGTGAGATCCCCGAGCTGGCCCCGCAGGTCGCCGAGCGGTCCGGCCAGGTGCCGGTGCTGCGGCTGGTGTGGCCGTTCGACGCTCAGCCGCCCGCCGGGTACGCGACCGAGGTCCGGCTGCCGTTGCGGCCGGACGTCGATCCGGCCGCGCTGCTCGCCGGCTTCCGGGAACAGGTCCCGGACCTGCTGCTCGCGTTACCCGGCCTGGTCT
>CBIMJO010001639.1:0-2496 GCA_966244135.1 uncultured Actinocrispum sp.
GCGGTCTGGCGGGCTTTGCGCACGCTGACGCCGTCGAGTTCCATCGGCAGCGAGATGTTCTCCGCCGCGGTCAGGCTGGCCAGCAGGTTCAGGCTCTGGAACACATACCCGATCCGCTTGCGCCGCAACGAGGCCAGGTCGCGCAGCTTGCACTCGCCGAGCCGGGTGCCGTCGACGATGACCTCGCCGCTGGACGGCCGGTCCAACCCGCCGGCGAGGTTCAGCAGGGTCGACTTGCCGGACCCGGACGGTCCCATCACGGCGACCAGCTCACCGGCCGCGACGGCGAGCGTGACTCCGCTCAGCGCGTGGACCTCGGTCTCGCCGTGGCCGTGGACCCGGTGGACGTCTCTGAGTTCGAGGACGCTCATTGGGTGACCCCCTCCTGGTCGTGAGCGGTGGACTCGATCGGCGCGGCCGGCAGCGGGGCGTAGCGGGCCAGGCTGGCCTCGCAGTGGTCCAGCCAGCGGACCTCGGCCTCCGCCTGGAAGATCATCGCGTCCAGCACCAGCCGCCAGGCCAGGTCGCCGGTCCCGGTGCCGGACTTCAGGCGCGTGTACTCCTGCAAGGTGCGCATGGTGGCGGTGCGCTGGGTCTGCATCACGCCCAGCGCGTCGACGCCCGGGGTGGTCAACGCCAGCGCGAGCTTGATGGCCAGCTCGTCGCGGGGCCGGTCGGACCGCCTGATCGGGGTGCCGAACCAGCCGGCCAGGTCGGCCCGGCCGGCCTCGGTGATCTCGTAGGGCCGCTGCCCACCCTCGTTCTCCGGCAACGCCCGCACCAGCTCGTCGCGCTCCAGCCGGGACAGCGTGGTGTACACCTGCCCGATGTTCAGCGGCCAGGTGCCGCCGGTGGACTCTTCGAAGGCGACCCGGAGCTGGTAGCCGTACATCGGCCCGCGCTCGAGAAGGGCCAGGAGGCCGTGCTTGATGGACATATACTGAGTATGCATACCCAGTATGCTGCTCGCAAGGAGCGCAGGTCAGACGCTCTGCAGGAACTCCCGGAGGGCTCGGTAGTACGGATCGATGGTGGTCACGTCGACGTACTCGTCCGGCCCGTGCAGGCCGGCCCCGCCGACGCCGAAGATGACCGCGTCGATCCCCCGCTGGTAGTAGAACCGCCCGTCCGCGGCGCCGTGCTTGCGCAGGATGCTCGGGTCGTAGCCCTGGTTGCGCACGGCCTCCTCGATCAGCCGCACCTGGCGGCTGCCGGTGTCGGCCTTGTGCGGCGGGTCGAGGTGGTAGACCGACACGATGACCCCGGGGTCGCAGAACGTTCGCAGGTAGTCGGCGATCTCGGCCTCGGTGCGGCCGTCGAAGTCGGTGTCCTGTGGCGGGTAGCGGATGTCGAGGAACGCGGTCGCGTCCGCGGGGACCTGGTTGAGCGCGGTGTTCGAGGTCTCGATCCTGGCGACGTTGACCGTGGTGCGCCAGGCCTCCTCGGTCGGCACGGGGTAGCGCGCGAGCACCTTCTCCACGCTGCGCATCACCGTGAGCAGGGCGTTGTCGGCGTTCCACGGATAGGCGCTGTGCCCGGTCCGGCCGGTGGCGTGCAGGTCCGCGTTGAAGATGCCCTTCGACTCGGTGACCAGCCGCAGCCCGCTCTGCTCGCCGATCACCACGAAGTCGCCCGAGACGCCCTGCTCCAGCTGGTGGCGCGTGCCGTTGCGGCCGCCGACCTCCTCGTCTGTGACCAGCTGCAACGCGAACGGCCCGCGCACCTCGCGGAACACCAGCGCCTCCACGAGACCGGCGACCTTCATGTCCTGCGCGCCCCGCGCGTACAGCCGATCGCCCTCCAGCCGGGGCACGAACTGGTCCGGGCTCGCCGGCACGACGTCGAGGTGGGCGTTCAGGATGACCGGGAAGTGCCTGCGCTCCGGGCCTTCGTAGACCAGCGCGCTGGGTTTGCCGTTCGACTCGAAGCGTTCGACGGTGAACCCGGGCCCGACCAGATCCAGCACGTACTCCAGCGCACGGTGCAGCTCGTCGGGGCGGTCGGCGGTGGACGGGATCGACAGCAGGCCGATGGCCTCGGGAATCAGATCCATCCGGTCACGCTAGTCCTGTTCACGAGGAGTGACCGCTCGGCTTCGGACGGCTAGACTCGCCAGTACGCCGCCATTTGGTTCCGCCGCACGGAAACTGTGGAGGTCCTATGCCTGACGGCTTGTCCAGGCGGCAACTGTTCGGTCGCGCAGCCGCGGTGTCGGCCGGCGTCGCGCTCGCCGTCCCCGCGGAGGCCGCGGCCGACGACGGCACTGTTGAGGTTTCCTTCCTGCTCAACGGCAAGCCGCAGACGCTGATGCTCGATCCCCGGGTCACGCTGCTCGACGCCTTACGCGAGCGCTTGCACCAGACCGGCACCAAGAAGGGCTGCGACCGGGGCCAGTGCGGCGCCTGCACCGTGCACATCGACGGCAGGCGGGTGGTCTCGTGCCTGACACTCGCGGTGACCGTGCGGGGCAAGCAGGTCACGACGATCGAGGGTCTC
>CBIMJO010001640.1:0-2492 GCA_966244135.1 uncultured Actinocrispum sp.
TGGACCTCGCGCCTGACGAGGCCACCATCCTCGCCGGCTTCCACGCCACCGCGCGCCGCCACATCCGCGCCGTGGCCAAGCACCCGGTGGCGCTGCGCGTGCTCGACGACGAGCGGCTGGTGCCGCGCATGGAGGCGCTCACCCGCGAGACGCTCGCCCGCACCGGCGGCGTGCACCGTCCCGTGGACTGGCACGCCGTGCTGCGCACCGGCCGCGATCATCCCGGGCGGCTGCGCGCGGTCGGCCTCTTCCACACCGAGGTCGAGGGCCCGGCGTCGCTCGTCGCGTTCACGGTGGGACACCATCATGGCCACTACGCGTCGTACGAGGAGGGCGCCTCCACCCGCGAGACGACGCTCAAGGCGGCGCTCGTGTACCCGCTCCTCTGGGACCTGATGTGCTGGGCCCGGCGCGGCGGCGCTCGCGCGTTCGACCTGAGCGGCATCACGGCCGGCACGCACGACAGCGGCGATCCGCTCGGCGGCATCTCGGACTTCAAGCGCCTGTTCAGCACGACCGTCGTGCACGTGGGAGCGGAGTGGGTGCTCGAGCCCAACCCGGTGAGCGCGGCGCTCGCGCGCCTGCTGCGGAGCGGGCGCGCGTGGGCCGGCCGCCTCGCCAGCCGCGGCTAGGATGCCCATGCGGATCGCGTATCTCGTCAGCCAGTACCCGGCCTTCAACCACACCTTCGTCCTGCGCGACTACGGCCACTCCCTCAACCTCGCCCCCGACGCCCCCCAGTACCACGCAGCCGTAATCGCCTGGGCAGACTCCGTCATCGGCCACTGACACCTACTGGCACGTGCGACGGATGCCGCACGTGCCAACCCCGTCCACTATGGACCGTGCACATGAGAGCGGTGAATACCAAAAAGGGCAGGTCGACATTGATGTCGACCTGCCCTTTGGAGGTGCGCCGCCAGGGACTCGAACCCCGAACCCGCTGGTTAAGAGCCAGCTGCTCTGCCAGTTGAGCTAGCGGCGCTTGCTCGCTTAGGTCTGTCTTGCGAACGAGGTAAACCCTAGCATGGGGTCTCCAGCGATTAAAAATCGGACCCCCGGGTGATCGACTGCCGCAGCTAGAGGGCACAATCGCGGGTGAGGGCACGCTGGGGCGGGGACTTAGGAGTGCCCGATCTACGACGAGGTCGGGCTGGTGGCGATGGGTGGGGCATTGATGCGACGGGTGTGGGCGGGTGTCGCCGCCGGGGTGGTGCTGGTGCTTGCGGCTGCGTGCTCCTCTGGTGAGCCCGAGGCGAAGTCCCAGCAGAGTTCCGCGCCGGGCAGCGCCAGCAGCAGCGCCGGGCCGACTTCCTCCGCGCCGGTGAAGCCGGTGGCGCTGGCCGTCACGCCGGCGGACAAGGCTGGGAACGTGGCGCCGGGCGACACGGTGACCGTGACGGCCACCGACGGCAAGCTCACCCAGGTGCAGGTGACGAACCCGGATGGCAAGCCGGTCGCGGGCGCGCTGACGCCGGACGGCAGCAAGTGGGAGTCGACCGAGGCGCTGGGGTACAGCAAGACGTACACCGTGAACGCCACCGGTCAGGGGACCGACGGCAAGCCGGCGACGAGCTCCTCGACGTTCAGCACGGTCAAGCCCGGCCGTCAGGTGTCGGTGTCGATCAACCCGACCGACGGGGCGACCGTGGGTGTGGGCCAGCCGCTCGCGTTCTACTTCTCGTCGAACATCGCGGACAAGGCGGCGGCGGAGAAGGCCATCAAGGTCACCGCCGAGCCGAAGACCGAGGGCGCGTTCTACTGGTTCCGCGACAACGAGGTGCACTGGCGGCCCAAGGAGTACTGGAAGTCGGGCACCAAGATCACCATCGACGCGGCGGTGTACGGCAAGTCGCTGGGCGCGAACATGTTCGGCAAGGAGGACCGCCGCGCCGCGGTGACGATCGGCAAGAAGATCGTGTCGGTCGCGGACGGCGCCACCCACCAGATGACAGTCAGCGTCGACGACCAGGTCGTGAAGACCGTGCCGATCTCCATGGGCAAGAAGGCCCACGAGACCCCCAACGGCACATTCGTCGTGATGACCGAGCAGCAGAACTACACAATGGACTCGGGCACGTACGGCGTCCCCGCCGACTCTCCAGGCGGCTACCGCACCAAGGTCGCGGTCGCCAGCCGCCTGTCCAACAGCGGCATCTTCTACCACTCCGCGCCGTGGTCCGTGCGCCAGCAGGGCAACAGCAACGTGAGCCACGGCTGCATCAACATGTCCACCGAGAACTCCCGCTGGATGCAGGAAATCGGCAACCGCGGCGACATCTTCATCGTCCAGAACAGCGGCGGAAAGCCACTGCAGGCGTGGGACGGCCTCGGCGACTGGCAGATCTCCTGGGACGAATGGCTCAAGGGCGGCGACAAGTAAGCCTCCACCACAACGGGCGCCCGGCCACCGGCCAGGCGCCCGTTTTCGTTTTCGGGACAAATCGGCAACGCTTGGCAATTCGCTCATAACCTCAAAACGTAACTATCCG
>CBIMJO010001641.1:0-2491 GCA_966244135.1 uncultured Actinocrispum sp.
TGAGCATTCTCCACACGAAACCCCATCGCGCAAGCCGCCGGGCCATGTTCAGCGCGATCGAGTCCTCTGAGGACGCTCCTCCGGCCGCGTGGACGGCATCAGCCACCCGGGCGCCGTCCGGTAACGTGAACAGGCCCGGCGACGGCACCCGGCCGACCACACTCACCACGATCGTCTGCGTGGCCGTGGGTTTGTGCTCCTGGACGACCGCCGCGGGCAACGGCGGCGGCGACTCCTTCACCGGGCGCGACAACAACAGTCCGGCCACCGCGCAGATCGCGGCGAACACGGCCGCGCCCAGCACGACGGGCAGCCGCCGGGCCGGTATCCGGCCCAGAACCGTTGCGATGCGGGGCTTTGCTAGCGGCGACGGGGGCGTCTCATCTATCCACTCCTTGGTCTCGTCGGTGCTCTTCGGCGGCAGCGGCGCGGCCGCCACGAGCTCCTGCAACCGGTCGCTTGCCGTCCGGTCTTGGGCTTGGTGGCGTCGCAGCGAATCGAACACGTCTTCGACGCTATTCGGTCTGGCTTTCGGTGTCCTTGTCGTGGCGGCTCGGCTGTGGACAACCGTTCGCTGTGGACAAGTCCGCCCTTTTTCTCTTTTCTCTGGCCGGTTTGTCGGTGGTTTGTGCTAACGGGTCGTGGAGGGCAGGATGACGACGCCCAGCACCCCTGGTCCCGTGTGCGCACCGATGACAGCGCCCAGTTCGGACACCACACAGCCGGCCGAACCCGGCAACCGCTCCTCCAGCCGCGTCGCCAGCTCGGCCGCCCGGTCGGGCGCGGCGAGGTGGTGCACGGCGAGTTCGACGCGCCCGGAACCGGCCGCATCCACGGCCAGGTCGACCAGCCGGGCCATCGCGCGACTGGTGGTCCGTACCTTCTCCAAGGGAACGATGCGTCCCTCGGCCACGTGCAGCACCGGCTTGACCGCCAAAGCCGTCCCGACAAGCGCGGCGGCGGCACCGATCCGCCCGCCCCGGCGCAGGTACTCCAGCGTCTCGACCATGAAGAACGTCTTGGTCAACGCGGCCGCCTCGACCGCAGCGTCCTCGACCTCCTGCGGGGACGCCCCCGACGCGGCAGCGGCAGCGGCTCGGAGCGCGGCGAACCCCAGCCCCATCCCGGTCGTCCGTGAGTCCACGACCCGGACCTTGCCGGCCCCGATCTCCTCAGCCGCCAGGCGCGCCGAGTCCCACGTCCCCGACAGGTGCCGCGAAAGGTGCACGGACACGATCGCGGACGCACCCGCGTCCAACTCGTCCTGGTACACCTTGGCGAACTCGTGCGGCGACGGCCGCGATGTGGTCACCACCCGGCGCTGCGACAAAGCGGCCGCGAGCTGGACCGGGCCGATCTCGATCCCGTCCAGCCCGACCTCGTCGTCCATGACGACATGCAAAGGCACCACGCGCACTGCGTGCCGGACGGCGAACCCTTCCGGCAGGTGTGCCGTGGAGTCGGTGACGACGACCACCCGCATGATCGCCGAGCCTACGTCTGTTTCGCGCGAATGGTCTGCTCAACCAGCGCGGCGAGGGCGTGTCCGACAATCTTGTGTCCGTCCCAGCCCCAGTGCATCCCGTCGATGTTGCCGTGCCCGCCGAGGACGTGGTCACCGACCAGGTCGGCGAGGTCCAGCAGCGGCACCCGCGCCTGCTCACCCCAAGCCCGGATCGCGGCAGTACCAGGCACTCGCCCGGTGTGCACACCCGCGTACGACGGCGCCCGGTGCACCGGCGGAAGTACTGCCACCGCAGGAAGTTCGGGGCGCAGCGCCCGGATCGACGTGAGAACGAGGTCGAGATACCGGACGGTCAACGCAGGCGGCAGAGCGACCGGCCGGCCACCCGTGACCCGTGACAGCCACGGCTGAGCGGCCTTGTACTGATCACGCGCCCACCTACGCAACCCGTCGGGCCGCAAATACCGCAGTCCCTGCCGCAGGTATGTAGGCAGTGGCGACGGCAGCGTGTCCATGCTGCCCACACCCAGTACGAGCACGTCGGCCTTGGGCAACAACGTCCACACCCGCGGATCACCGACCAGCGACCAGTAGGCGTCACGAGCCGTCCACCCGAACCCGGCAACCAGTTCGGTATGGCCATCGAGCAAGGAGGCCGCCACGTTCGGCCAGAGCCGGGAGTCGTCGGCGGGCATCGGCCCATCCGGACCGTGGAAACTCAGCGAGTCGCCGAAGAACAGCAGCGTGGTCATCCGGTGATGCCGGCGTTGTATGCGATCAGCCGCCAGGCCAGCCCGGTGGTCGACCGTCGGGCCAGCACCGTCCAGTGGCAGTTGCCGATCCCGCCGAGCAGCGGCCAGTTCGCCACCGGCAACCCCAGCAGCTTGGCCGTCAGCGCGGTGATCAGGCCGCCATGCGTACCGAGGATGACCGTCTCCTCGGTGCCCTCGTCCAGCGCGGCCACGACCTCGGCGGCCCGCTGGGCGACCTCGACCCTGGACTCGCCGCCGGGCGGCGCCCAGGTCG
>CBIMJO010001642.1:0-2491 GCA_966244135.1 uncultured Actinocrispum sp.
CGTCCAGCGCCGCGTCGGTGCGCCCGGCGACCGGGGTGCCGATCGGGATGTCGCGGCCGGCGCCCAGCCGGGTCAGCAGCGCGGCGAACCCGGCCTGCAGCACCATGAACAGGCTGACCTGGTTGGTGCTGGCCAGTTCCCGCAACCGCTCATGCAGGGCCTTCTCGATCCGCACGGGCACGGATCCGCCGGTGTGGCTGGCGATGGCCGGGCGGGACCGGTCGGCGGGCAGGTCCAGCTCCTCGGGCAGACCGGTGAGCGTCGTGCGCCAGAACTCGGCCTGTGCCGCGAGCGGGCTGGCGGGGTCGTCCTCGGCGCCGAGCACTTCCCGCTGCCAGAGCGTGTATTCGGCATACTGCACCGGAAGTGGCGCCCAGGACGGGCTTTCACCGTTCGACCGGGCGGCGAAGGCGGTGGACAGGTCCCGGCCGAGGGGTGCCAGTGACCAGCCGTCCCCGGCGATGTGGTGCAGCACAAGGAGAAGGACGTGGTCCTCGGCGCTCGTGGACAGCAGCGTCGCGCGCATCGGCGGCTGCTCGGCAAGGTCGAAGTCGCGCCGGATCTCGATGGCGGTCGCGTCCACCAGCTCGTCGGCGTTCACCTTGTGGTGCACCAGCATCGGCGGCAGGTCGGCGAGAATCCGCTGCTCCGGCTCGCCATCCCGCTCGACGAAGACGGTGCGCAGCGCCTCGTGGCGCTGCACGACGTCGTCGATGGCGGCCCGCAGCGCAGCCACGTCCACCTCGCCGGACAGCCGCAGCACCAACGGCATGTTATAGGTGGCGCCCGAATCCTCAAGCTGGTTGAGGAACCACAGCCGCCGCTGGGTGTAGGACAACGGAATGCGGTCCGGCCGGGGCCGGGGCGCCAGCAGCTCGCGGGCCGCGCCCGCGCGGGCCATCCGCTCGGCGAGCTTCGCCACCGTCGGCGCGTCGAACAGGGTGCGGATGTCCAGCTCAGTCTGGAAAGCCGCGCGCACCTTGGCGATCAACGCCATGGCCAGCAGCGAGTCGCCGCCGAGGTCGAAGAACACCTCGTCGACGCCGACCCGGTCCAGCCGGAGCACCTCGGCGAACAACCCGGCGAGCCGCTCCTCGGTGGCATTGCGCGGGGCGCCTTGCTCCACTGTGGACTCGAAGACGGGCTCGGGCAGCGCGTTGCGGTCGAGTTCGTCGAGGATCATGAACGCCGGCACCGGATGCCCAGGCAGTCGTGCCGAGAGGTGTTCACGCAACGCAGTGACGTCAGTTTCGCCTGTCACGTAGGCGATCAGGCGGTTGTCCCGGCCCGCCACCACGGCCTGGCCGACGGACGGGTGCTCTGCCAGCGCGGCCTCGATCAGCTCCAGTTCGACCCGGCGGCCCCGGATCCACACCTGCGCGTCGGCTGAGCCGAGCCGCTGCACGGTGCCGTCCGGGCTCCATCTGGCCAGTTCACCGGTGGGCCGGCCGTCGACGGACAACTCGCCGACAACGCCCACGCCGACCGGCTTTCCGGTGCGGTCCAGCACGGTGAGGCCGCCGCGAGCCCAGTCGACGATCCGCTGTTCCTCGCGCTCGCCGAGGATCGACACCGCGCTGAGCTGTCGCTGCGGCTGCCGGGCGATCGTGTCGAGCACGCGCAGCAGCCCGTCCATCACGTCGCTCGCCCGGTCAGCGTCGAACACGTCGCGGCGGTAGGACAGCCGCAGCCGCAACCCGTTGCCGGGCAACGCGATCAGGCCGAGCGGGTAGTGCAGCGGGAAGTGCGTGTCGATCCCGGTGATCCGCACCGGGCCGGGCGCGGCCTCGTCCTCCGGGTAGTTCTCGAACACGGTGAGCGTGTCGAACAGCTCGCCGACACCGATCGCGCGCTGCAGGCCGGTCAGGCTGACCTGCTGGTGGTCGGTCATCGTGGCCAGCTGTGCACCGAGGTCGCCGAGCAGCTCAGCGAGTGTCCACTGTGGATGCAACCGGGCCCGGACCGGGACGGTGTTGATCAGCAGCCCGATCATCGTCTCCACGCCGGGCAGGTGCGGCGGCCGGCCCGAGACCGTGGTGCCGAACAGTACGTCGTCGCGTCCGGTCAGGCCGCCCAGGAGCAACGCCCACGCGGCCTGGACGACCGGGTTCATCGTCAGCTTGTGCTCACGGGCCCGCCCGGTCAGCCCGGCGAACAGTTCGTCGCTCAGCCGGACCGTGACATGGTCCCAGGTGGCCGCGTCCACAGTGGATCCCAGTGGGGCGACCATGGTCGGCTCGGTGGTCCCGGCGAGCAGCTCCCGCCAGGCCGCCTCGGCGGGTTCCCGCTGCCCGTCCATCCAGGACAGGAACTCGCGGTACGGGGTGCCCGACGCGGGCTCGTGCCGGGCGTGGTCGGCGAGCAACTCGTTCAGCAGCAACGGAGTCGACCAACCGTCCAGCAGGATGTGGTGGTTGGTGAAGACCAGGGTGTGCTGCTCCGGCGCGTGCCGGACCAGCAGGAACCGCAGCAGCGGCGGGTGTTGCATGTC
>CBIMJO010001643.1:0-2488 GCA_966244135.1 uncultured Actinocrispum sp.
CGAGTCGCGCACCGCGTCCAGCACGGCGATCGCGGTGCACATCGAGTAGGCCACTTCCTGCACCGGGTTCGCGCCGACCTCCTGCAGGTGATAGCTGCAGATGTTGATCGGGTTCCACTTCGGCACGTTGCTGACGGTCCACGCCACCATGTCGGTGATCAGCCGCAGCGACGGCCCGGGCGGGAACACATAGGTGCCGCGCGACAGGTACTCCTTGATGATGTCGTTCTGCGTGGTGCCGGTGAGTTTCGCGATGTCCGCGCCCTGTTCCCCGGCGACCGTCACGTACATCGCGAGCAGCCACATGGCCGTCGCGTTGATCGTCATCGACGTGTTCGCCTCGGCCAGCGGAATGCCCTCGAAGAGCTGACGCATGTCGCCCACATGGCTGACGGGCACGCCGACCTTGCCCACCTCGCCGCGGGCCAGCTCGTGGTCCGGGTCGTAGCCGGTCTGTGTCGGCAGGTCGAACGCCACCGACAGCCCCGTCTGCCCCTTCGCCAGGTTGCGCCGGTAGAGGGCGTTCGACGCCGCCGCCGACGAGTGGCCGGCGTAGGTCCGCATGACCCAGGGCCGGTCACGCTCACTGTCGGTCGGGTACGGCACGGGAACCTCCGAAAGGACGGCGATTCCCTGAGGGTACTGAGCGGTAACCGGCAAATAACGTGGAGCAACTCACATAATCGAGCAAGTACCCGAGCAGGTGAACGAGGACACGGACGAGTGAACCAAGCCCACCGCGCTTGATCGTCCGCCGACTTTCAAACTACTTTCGAACTATGACCGCAACCATGCCGGAGATCAACTTCTCCGAGCTGTCGAACAAGCCTCTCGAGGCCGTGCGCAAGCTGCAGGCCTCGCCGAGTCGCGCCGTCCGCGTGCGCCGCCGCGGCGACGATGAGGACCTGGTCCTCGTCGACGCGAGCCGCGCCGAGGACCTGCGCGAGGTCATGAAGGTCACCACATCCCTGGTCGCCGCCCTGCTGCGGCACGACCCCGAACTGCGAGAGCTAGTGAGTCAAGTAATGCCGGAAACGTTCCCCTGGGTACGTTTCCTCCCCGAAGACGAACTGCGGCTGTTTACCGCCGAACTGATGGGAGTACTGGAAGCCGCGGACGCCCTGGGCAACCCGACCCCGGTCAGCCTGCTGATCTCCTCGTGGAAGGCCACCGCCGAGGTCTACGCGGATCCCGAGCTCCTGACCATCCTCACGACGCCCCGTGAGGATCCGGACGACCCCCGATCCGGAACGGACGACGACGAATGAGCCCCAAGAAAGGCGACCACGTCTATCAGCCCGCCATCGGTGCCGAGTGGGCGATCCGCTTCAGCACCGCCGCGGCTGCCAAAGGCTGGCCTTGCCTGGAGAACGAGGCTGCCGGGAACCTGCGGAAGGCGTGGGACACCATGCGGCACAGCCCCGGTGCCTGTCCGATTCCACCAAACCAACGCCACAAAGCGCTTTCCGGCCGACTGAACATCGGAACCATCGGCCGACGCACACTGCCACAGTGGCAGATCGAGGTCACCAGCGGTGGCCGGATCTGGTACCTGCTCGACGACGAGAGGCACACCGTGTGGGTGGAGTACGCCAGCACCAAGCACCCGAAGGAGACCGAGTGATCAGTCGACGCGTTCGACCTCGGCGCCCAGACGGTTGAGGTTCTCGACGAAGGCCGGGTAGCCGCGGTCGATGTGGAAGACGTCCCAGACCTCGGTGACGCCGTCGGCGCACAGGCCCGCGAGCACCAGGCCGGCGCCCGCACGGATGTCCGACGCCCAGACCGGGGCGCTGGAGAGTTTCTCCACGCCGCGGATGACGGCGTGGTGGCCGTCGGTGCGGGCGTCCGCCGAGAGGCGGGTCATCTCCTCGATGAAGCGGAACCGGGACTCGAACAGGTTCTCAGTGATCATCGAGGTGCCGTCGGACACCGCGGACAGCGCGATGGCGAACGGCTGCAGGTCGGTGGCGAAGCCCGGGTAGGGCAGGGTGACGAAGTCGACGGACTTGGGTCTCGCGTCCATGACGACGCGGAACTCCTTGCCGTCGTTGACAGTCACCTCCGCGCCCGCGGTGCGCAGCTTGTCCAGCACGAGGTCGAGGTGGTGCGGGTCGACGCCGCGCACGGTGATGTCGCCGCGGGTCATGGCGGCGGCGAACGCCCAGGTGGCGCCGACGATCCGGTCGCCGATGACGCGGTGGGTGGTCGGCGAGAGCGAGCCGACGCCGTGCACGGTCAGCGTCGACGTGCCCGCGCCCTCGATCTTCGCGCCCATCTGGGTGAGCATCGTGCACAGGTCGACGATCTCGGGCTCGCGCGCGGCGTTGTCGATCACCGTGGTGCCCTCGGCCAGCACGGCGGCCATCAGGATGTTCTCGGTGGCGCCCACGCTCGGGAAGTCCAGCCAGATCTGCGCGCCCAGCAGGGTGTCCGCCTGGGCGACGACCGAGCCGTGCTCGATCTCGCTGGTCGCGCCGAGCTGGCG
>CBIMJO010001644.1:0-2487 GCA_966244135.1 uncultured Actinocrispum sp.
TGGCGCAGGACCGAGTCGTACACCGCGCCCACGTCCTGCCCGTGCAGCCGGTACCCGGGGAACGCCGGATTGCCTGGCTGCCAAGGAGAACGGTCACACCATTCGGTGAACTTGGTGAACTCGCCCTCCACAGTGAACGCGTAGCCGGCGACCCGGGCGGCGCTGGGCAGCGTGTGATCCGGCGGGCTGTCCGCCGCGATCGCGCGGATCCGTTGCGGGAAAAGGCTTGCGTACGTCTGCGTGAGCGGACCGCCGTAGCCGTAAAGGAACATGCTCACTGTGGACTCGCCGAGGGCCGCCCGCACCGCGTCCAGGTCGCGCGCGATGCTCGTCGTGTCCATGTGGTCCTGCAAGGGGTTCGTGCAGCTCGCCGCGTACGAACGGTTGTGCCTGATCAACTCCGCGTACTCGGACTCGTTGCGTGGGAACAAGTTCGCCGCGGGATCGTGCACCCGCTCGGTGCACTCACCATGTCGAACCCGACTCCCGGTGCCAGGAACAGCACTCCCTTGCGCGTGGCCGGATCGGCCTTGTGCCGGTCCACCGCCAGGGTGATCCTCGCCTCGGACGGGTGATCCCAGTCGAGCGGGACGGTGAGCTTCGCGCACTGCGCTTCGACGCCGCAGTTCACCCAGTCCAGTCCGGGCGCGCTGGTTGCCGCGGTCGCGGGAGCCGCCAGTGCGGTCGCGAGAACCGCCGTGGCCAGGCCAATCTTTAGCTCCAGCATTCTTCCCTCATCAAAGAAGTTTGGATGGTAAGAATCTTATCGGCGTGCGCGACCCGGTGTCATGGCGCTGGCCTGTCAGAATGTCCCGGTGAACATCCCCGACGACCACAAGTCCGGCTTCGCGTGTTTCGTGGGCCGCCCCAACGCGGGCAAGTCCACCCTGACCAACGCGCTGGTCGGCACCAAGGTCGCCATCACGTCGAGCAAGCCGCAGACCACGCGGCACGCCATCCGCGGCATCGTGCACCGCGAGGACGCCCAGCTGGTCATCGTGGACACCCCCGGCCTGCACCGCCCGCGCACCCTGCTCGGCCAGCGGCTCAACGACCTGGTGATGTCGACCTGGTCCGAAGTGGACGTCATCGGCTTCTGCGTGCCGGCCGACCAGCGCGTCGGCCCCGGCGACAAGTTCATCACCCAGCAGCTGGGCAAGGTCTCCAAGCGTACGCCGGTGATCGGGAGCGTCACCAAGACCGACATCGCCTCCCCGGCGCAGATCGCCGATCAGCTGGTCGCGATGCAGGCGCTGATGGAGTTCGCCGAGATCGTCCCGGTGTCCGCTGTGGACGGCTTCCAGGTCGCCACCCTGGCCGACCTGCTGGTGGCCCAGCTGCCGCCCGGCCCGCCGCTCTACCCGGAGGGCGAGCTCACCGACGAGCCCGAGGTCACCCTGGTCGCCGAGCTGGTGCGTGAGGCCGCGCTGGAGGGCGTGCGGGACGAGCTGCCGCACTCGATCGCCGTCGTGGTCGAGGAGATGGCCTTCCGCGAGGGCCGTGACGACCTGATCGACGTGTACGCCGAGCTGTACGTGGAACGCCCCAGCCAGAAGGGGATCATCCTCGGGCACAAGGGCGAGCGGCTGAAGAAGGTCGGCTCGGCGGCCCGCACCCAGATCGAGGCCCTGCTGGGCGCCAAGGTGTACCTGGACCTGCACGTGAAGGTGGCCAAGGACTGGCAGCGCGACCCCAAGCAGCTGCGCCGGCTCGGCTTCTGATGACCGGCCTGCACCGCGCCGACCTGGAGTTCGGCCAGGTGGGGGACGGCCCCGAGGTCCTGCTCGCCACTCTGGGCGGCCGGTTCGGCGCCCGGCTGATCGACCTGCTGATCGTGTTCGTGCTCAGCTACTTCCCGATCCGGGTGTTCGTCGAGGGCGCGCTGACCCACGCGCTGATCCTGCTTGTCACGATCGCGGTCTACGAAGCGATAACGACCGCGAGGACCGGTACGTCACCGGGCAAAAGGCTGGTGCGGATCAAGATCGTCCGCATCCGGACCGGCGCTCCGCCCGGCTGGGGAACGGCCCTGCTCAGAGCGGTGACCATGGCCGTGTCCCTCTGGATCATCAGCGCGGTGGTGGCGTTCTTCGACGAGAAGCGGCACCGCGGGCTGCATGACCGCGTCTCAGGGACGGTCGTCATCGCCGGTTGAAGGGGGAATGACGCATGACCGACCCGTACCGCCCGCAGGACCCGATCCCGGGCCAGCAACAGCCCTACCCGTATCCCTACCCGCCCGCGCCCGGGTACTACGCGTACTTCCCGCCGCCCCCGCCGCCGGGCATGGTCCGCCCGTCGAACTACCTCGGCTGGGCGATCGGCTCGATCTTCCTGTTCTGGCCGGTGGCCATCGCCGCGATCATCACCTCGAACAAGGTGGACCGGCTCTGGTCGGAGGGCCGCTACGCCGAGTCGCAGCAGACCTCGGACACGACCAAGACCCTCTGCCTGGTCTCCACCATCATCGGTGCGGTGCTGATCGTG
>CBIMJO010001645.1:0-2486 GCA_966244135.1 uncultured Actinocrispum sp.
TGCGACGAGTGATGCGATGTCGCCCAGGGTTACGAGACATTGACTCACCTCTGATCGGGAGCAGCGCGAGATTGTGCTGTTGCCTCGTAATACGGACGTGATCCGAAAGTGGCTCAGATTTTCTTCCACAGCAACAGTGTTGAACGACACACCACTTCGGACGGTCATGACATCCTTGTCATAGCAAGGGAAACGCCGTCCTCGCGCAGCGACCACCGTCCGGCGGGCACGCGGGCACCTCGCCTGACCAGTCGGCGCACGAGAGATAGTTGACCGTTGAAGTTCTTCTGTCAAGACTCTTGTTACCGCTAACACGGAGGTCTAAGGTGTGGCGGGTCATGGACACGGTCAGATCGATCACGATGGCAGCAGTCGTGCTGGGCTCACTCACCGTTGCGGTCCTGGTGATCGAACCGGTCCCGCTCACGCCGCAGCTCGTCGTGCCGCAGCGCGGTGACACTGCCGTCCCCGGGACCGCCAGGAGCACCACGACCGCGGCACCCACCGGCCTCGGCGCGGTCAGTCCGGACACGTCCGGACCGGTACCGGTTGCGGTCCAGACGGATGCGAGCGCACCGCCGCGGTCCAGCGGCACAACGACCTCGTCATCGACGACTTCCTCTGTCACCGACCAAGCCTCGCCCGCCCCGCCGCCAGGAACGGCAACGGGGCCGGGATCAGCGCCGGTACCGGTACCGCCGCCACCGCCCGCGCCGCCGCAGCCACCGGTGCCGCCACCGCACTCCCCCGCCGTGTCCTGCCCGAGCCCCGTCGCCGCCATCGGCACCGTCCCGGCGGGCGCCCGCGCGGAGGTCACCGCGAACCTCGCCGAACTGGACCGGCAGATCGCCGAGGCGAACCAGCAACTGCGCGCCCTGGGTCCGCTGCCCGATCCCTGGTTCGTCCAGAACACCATCCTCGGCCCGCTGACCGCCCGCCGGATCGCCACGCTCGACCGGATCGCGATCGCCATCGGCCGCTACGGCCCGCGACCCCAAGGCCTGCAACGGTTCGCGAGCTGCGACGTGGTGTAGCGCGTGTCCCATGTGGCCACAGCGAGACCAGCGCACGCATGGAGCAGACGGAGCCACGGGTTCACGCGAGCGTAGCGAGCCCGACGGCCTATCCGGGCGGGGCGGTGCTGGACCGGACGATCAGTTCGGTCGGCACGCTGACCGCGGCCCGGACCTCGCCCGCGATCTCGGCGAGCAGTGCCGCCACGGCAGTGCTGCCGACCGCCTCGAACGACTGCCGGACAGTGGTGAGCGGAGGCCAGAAGTACGCGGCCTCCTCCATGTCGTCGAAGCCGACGACGCTTACTTCGGCGGGCACGGATCGGCCCTTTTCGTGCAGCGCCCGCAAAAGCCCGAGCGCCATCTGGTCATTGGCGGCGAAGATGGCTGTGACCGCCGGATCCTCGGCCAGCCGAAGCCCGTGCTCATAGC
This sequence comes from uncultured Actinocrispum sp., assembly GCA_966244135.1. GTDB lineage: Bacteria > Actinomycetota > Actinomycetes > Mycobacteriales > Pseudonocardiaceae > Kibdelosporangium. Next base: position 1,446 of record CBIMJO010001645.1, read on the forward strand.
CCGACTGCGCTGACCAGTCGCCGACGAGCACTGGCGGCACCACGCGCTTGGCCCGTTTCAGGGTTGCCTGCCAGGACTTCCGGCGCCGCTCGGCCGCGTAGGACTGGGGTGGGCCGGCGATGTGCCAGACGGTCCGGTGGCCGAGGCCGAGCAGGTGACGGGTCGCCGACGCGGCGCCCTCGGCCTGGTCGGTGTCCACCACCGGATACGCGTACCGGGCGCTGGAGTCGATCACGACCACGGGCAGCCCGGTGGGCAGCTGGATCTCGCTCTCGTCCAGCTGGTGCTGCTCGATGAGGATGATCACGCCGTCGACCGCCTGCTCGTTGAGCCGGGTGAACGCGCCGGTGACCTCGCCCTGGCTCGGCCGGGTCAGCGGCATCAGGCTGATCGAGAAGCTCTCCGCCACAGCGGCACTGGCGATCGCGTTGAGCGTTCGGCTGTTGCCGAAGGCCGGCACCGCGGCCATGATCACGCCGATCGTCCGGAACCGGCCGATGCGCAGGGCGCGCGCGGCGCTGTTCGGCCGGTAGCCGACCCGGCGCATCGCGGCCAGCACCCGCTCTCGGGTGGCTTCATCCACATTGGTCCTGCCGTTGGCGACCCTGGACACCGTCTGCCCGGACACCCCCGCCTCCCGGGCCACGTCGGCCATCGACGGAACTCTGCTGCTCACGACCGGCGACTCCTCGGTGTCCTGGACATGTTGACGTCAACAGGATAGCCTCGGCCGGTCCATGTTGACGTAAACATCGACGCGAGGGACCGGGATGCCCGAGTTCACCATCGGCGCGGCCGACTTCCTGCTCGACGGCCGCCCGTTGCGGATCCTGTCCGGCGCCCTGCACTACTTCCGGGTGCATCCGGACCTGTGGGCCGACCGCATCGAGAAGGCCAGGCTGATGGGGCTCAACACCATCGAGACCTACGTCCCGTGGAACGCGCACGCCCCCAGCCCCGGCGAGTTCGACCTGTCCGGCGGGCTGGACCTGGACCGGTTCCTCCGGCTGATCGCCGAGGCCGGGATGTACGCGATCGTGC
>CBIMJO010001646.1:0-2483 GCA_966244135.1 uncultured Actinocrispum sp.
GTCAGTTCTTGTTGAGGCGACGGCGGTGGGCGTAGGCGGTTATGACGCCGGTGATGAGGATTGCGAGGAGGATCGCTATTCCGGCCACGAACAGCCAGGTCATGCTGGGGGCATCGGAACTGGTGTCCGGGACGTATCTGGTCAGCACTGTTCTGTGGGCGTCGTCGGTGGGGGACTTGGTGAATTTGATGTCCTGGGTGATCCGGGCGGGGTCCGGATAGGTGCCGTCGTAGCGGGTGACGAAGGTGTTCCTGGTGGTGTCGCGACCGGCGAAGTAGAGGTCCATGTTCCACCCTGGGACTGGGGACGTGGCGTCCATGCGGTGGTCGGCGAGGACGTAGAGGCGCAGGGCTTGTGGGGAGGTGGCCTGGCCGGAGAGGCGCATCGGGTAGACCGGGGTGTCCGTGGCGAAGGCGATCTTGAGGGGGGGGAGGTTGCCGCGCAGGGTGGTCTGGGCGGCGGTCAGTCGCACTGCGGTCAACGACCAGCCCTCGGACAGGTACGGCGCCAGCCCCGTCGCCAGGTTGGGTGGGAGGGTGAAGCCGTTCGTGGACAGCCACTGGGACACGGCGGTGGAGTCCGTGCCGGTCAGTTGCGCCGTGGAGTACGGGCCGATGTCCACCTGCTGGGTGACCTCGACGGCGGCACCTGGGGCGGCGGCCGCCTTGGCGCCACCATCGCCGCCGCCGGAAGGTCCGTGTACGTCCTGGTACGTGGGCTTGGTGAGGTCCGCCAGGTAGGTGAACGCTTCGGCGTTGCCCAGCGACAGGTCGGCGGGTCCCGGCACGGGCATCACCCAGGCGGCCTTGGTCGCGGTGGTCTCCGCGGCGAACTGCATGGTCACGGTCTCGCGGCCGGGTGCCAGTTCGACGATCGCCGTCTCCTGCCGGACCTGCACCTTCTGGTCCCCCACGAACCCGCCGCAGGCGCACGCCTGCGCGGCCAGCGGCGAGACGCCGACCAGCGATAACACGACCGACACGACGACGAGGATCCTGCGCATGAACCTTGGACGGAGCACGGGCGGACCCGGTTGGAAGGGTGTCCTGATTGTTACTGTCCTCCCGTGACCTCTGTGGACCGATGTAGCGAGACAACCCGCGAGTGGGTGTGCGAGGCCGTCCGGATCATCGAGGCGGACGCCAACCGCAGCGCCGACACGCACCTGCTGCCGTTCCCCCTGCCCGCGGACTGGGGCGTGCAGCTCTACCTCAAGGACGAGTCGACCCACCCGACCGGCTCGCTCAAGCACCGGCTGGCCCGCAGCCTCTTTCTGTACGCCCTGTGCAACGGCTGGATCACCGAGGGCACCCCGGTCATCGAGGCCTCGTCCGGCTCCACGGCGGTCTCCGAGGCCTACTTCGCCCGCCTGCTGAACCTGCCGTTCATCGCGGTCATGCCCGCGTCGACCAGCACCGAGAAGATCGCCCTGATCGAGCGCCAGGGCGGCCAGTGCCACTTCGTCGACGAGCCCAGCGCGATGTACACCGAGTCGCGGAGGCTGGCCGGCGAGCTCGGCGGCCACTTCATGGACCAGTTCACGCACGCCGAGCGGGCCACCGACTGGCGCGGCAACAACAACATCGCCGAGTCGATGTTCCAGCAGATGTCCCTGGAGCCGCACCGCGAACCGGCCTGGATCGTGGTCGGCGCGGGCACCGGCGGCACGAGCGCGACCATCGGCCGCTACATCCGCTACCAGTCCATGCGCACGCACCTGGCCGTCGTCGACCCGGAGTGCTCGGTGTTCTTCGACGCCTGGCGCGACACCCTGCCCGACCTCACCGGCTGCCGCGGGTCACGCATCGAGGGCATCGGCCGGCCGCGCGTCGAGCCGTCGTTCGTCGGCCAGGTGATCGACCGGATGATCAAGGTCCCGGACGCCGCCTCGATCGCCGCGATCCGTTACGTGGAAGGCATCCTGGGCCGCCGGGTGGGCGGCTCCACCGGCACGAACCTGTGGGGCGCGTTCCAGATCATCGCGGAGATGCTGGCCGCGGGCCGGGAAGGCAGCGTCGTGACGTTGCTGTGCGACGGCGGCGAACGCTACGCGCACACCTACTACAACGACGAATGGCTTGCCGCGCAAGAACTCGGCCTCGACGCGCACTACCGCGTGCTGGCCGAGTTCTTCGAGACCGGGAAATGGCTATAGCACCGCGCCGAGCGTGGTGGCGACCGCCCAGATCAGCATGGCGAGCGCGGTGTCCTTGAGCACCGGGATGAGCGCCGGGCCGGTCGCTCCACTGAGGACGATCCGGACCGGCGGCATCGCCTTCACCGTCGCCACCAGCCCGAGCAGCAGCCACGGGTTGATGAACGCGAGCCCCAGCGTCACGACGAACGGCAGCAACGCCAGAACGCTGTACAGCGAACGGGTCCGGGTGTCGCCCAGCCGGACCGCGAGGGTCCGCTTGCCCGCCTCGGCGTCCTTCGGCCGGTCCCGCAGGTTGTTCGCGGCCAGCACGGCCGCCGAGAAGCAC
>CBIMJO010001647.1:0-2479 GCA_966244135.1 uncultured Actinocrispum sp.
TCACCGAGACCGACGGGCCCGAGGCGTTCCCGGGCATGCGGTACGCGTTGGTCAACGGCCGCTTCCTGACCTGGTGCGGACCGTCGCTCGTCGAGGCGCACACGCACCTCTCAGCCGTGCTGTGATCTGCGTGCGGCACAGTGTTCCGCATGCGCGCCTTTTATCCCCCGATCGAGCCATACGAGACCGGCATGCTCGATGTCGGTGACGGGCACCACGTCTACTGGGAGGTCAGCGGGAACCGCGACGGCAAGCCCGCGGTGGTGGTGCACGGCGGTCCGGGCTCGGGCACCTCGCCGGTCCAGCGCATGCACTTCAACCCCGAGATCTACCGGATCGTGTTGTTCGACCAGCGCGGAGCGGGCCGCAGCACACCGCACGTGAGCGACCCGGTACACGATCTGGCGACGAACACCACCTGGCACCTGGTCGCGGACATGGAACGGCTCCGCGAGCACCTGGGCATCGAGAAGTGGCTGCTGCTCGGCGGATCCTGGGGCGCGACCCTCGCACTGGCCTACGCCGAGAAATACCCCGATCGTGTCACCGAGATCATCCTTCGTGGCGTGTTCACGCTGCGTCAGCTGGAGCTGGACTGGCTCTACGGCGGGGGAGCGGCGCACATCTTCCCGGACGCCTGGGCCGAGTTCCTCGCCCCGGTCCCGGAGAACGAGCGCGGCGACATGATCGCGGCCTACCACCGCCTGGTCTTCTCCGACGATCCCGAGACCAGCCGCGCCGCCGCGCTGGCCTGGAGCCGCTGGGAAGGCGCCACGGTGTCCACTCAGCTCAACAGCGGCAACAGCTACAGCGAGGAACAGTTCGCGGTCGCGTTCGCCCGCATCGCGCTGCATTTCTTCCTGCACAAGGGCTGGCTCGACGAAGGCCAGCTGATCCGCGACGCGGGCAGGCTGGCGGGCATCCCGGGCGTCATCGTGAACGGCCGCTACGACATCGTGACGCCGATGATCAGCGCCTACGACCTGGCCCGGGCCTGGCCGGACGCGCGCGGCATCGGTGTGAACGCCGCGGGTCACGCCGTCGCGGACCCCGGAATCGCGGAGAACCTGCTCGCCGCCACGGACTCGTTCGCGGCGGCGAGCAGGCGCTGACCTAGTGGAAGGTGTGTTCGGGGCCGGGGAACTGCCGGTCGCGGACCTCGGCGGCGAACTCCGTGACCGCGCCGGTCAGGATTCCGGCCAGGTCGGCGTAGCGCTTGACGAACTTCGGGGCCTTGCCGGTGCGCAGGCCGGCCATGTCCTGCCAGACCAGCACCTGGGCGTCGCAGTCCGGGCCCGCGCCGATGCCGATGGTCGGGATCTTCAGTTCGTGCGTGATCCGCTTGGCGACCTCGCCCGGGACCATCTCCATGACCACGGAGAAGGCGCCGGCCTCCTGCAGCGCCAGCGCGTCCGCGACCAACTGGTCACCGGAGTTGCCGCGGCCCTGGACCCGGTACCCGCCCAGGTTGTGTTCGCTCTGCGGGGTGAAGCCGATGTGGCCCATGACCGGGATGCCCGCCGTGGTCAGCGCGGCCACGTGCGGGGCGAAGTGCGCGCCGCCCTCCAGCTTCACCGCGTGGGCCCGGCCTTCCTTCATGAACCGCACGCTGGTCTCGACCGCCTGCTGGGGTGACACCTGGTAGGAGCCGAACGGGAGGTCGGCCACCACGAGCGCCCGCCTTGTCGACCGGGTCACCGCCCGGACCAGGGGAATCAGCTCGTCCACGGTCACCGGCAGCGAGGTGTCGTAGCCGTAGACGTTGTTCGAAGCCGAGTCGCCGACCAGCAGAACCGGAATCCCGGCGTTGTCGAACAAAGCGGCCGTGTACATGTCGTAGGCCGTGAGCATCGGCCAGGCCTCGCCGCGTTCCTTCATCTCCGCCAGGTGGTGGATGCGTACGCGCCGCACGGGTTTCGCCCCATCAGCGGGGGCCGCGCCCGATCCATAGGGTGCCGCGAGCTCAGAAGACATCGTCGTCCACCGTCCCTTTCCTCAAGGCCCTTGTGGGGTCCCTGGGCAGTTTTGGTTACCGGGAAAGCGTGACAGCAGAACGCGCGGACCGCAGGACGTTGCGAGCAGGCTCACACCCCAGACCCGGCCCCTCAACCCCGGGGTGGAACCGGGTTCAACCCGCACGCCGAAGCGGCCACCATGGCCGTTCGGCCACTGTGACCGGCATGCGGAAATTCATCCCCAGCATCGCGTTCAACGCGATCGTGCCGTTCGTCGTCTACCTGCTCGTGCGGTCCCACGTGGACACCGAGGCGACCGCACTGGCGATCGCCGCCGGCGTCCCCGTCCTGTTCACCGCGGTGATGTTCCTCTGGCACAAACGCATCGACCCCATCGGCGCGGTCGCCGTGGTGGCCTACGCGATCGTGCTCGCCATCTCGATCCTGTTCGGCGGCAGCCCGTTGCTGCTCAAGCTCAACGACGCCGTGCTCACCGGACCGTTCGGCCTGATCTGCCTGGCCTC
>CBIMJO010001648.1:0-2476 GCA_966244135.1 uncultured Actinocrispum sp.
TAGGTCAGGGTCTTCCTCCTCTGCTCACCCTGGACGTAGCTGCCGGCTCCGGGTTCTCGACATTCTCGCGAAGATCAAGCCTGCGACAACCTCGCACGCGTGACCAGTCCGATCAGTGCCAGCGCGACGCCCACGCCGAACACGACCCACACCATGACGTCCAGATAACCGGTGAACGCGTTGTAGAACGCCTCGGCCAGCTGCGGCGACTGAGCCGAGGCGCCCACCTGGCCGCGCCCGATCGCCTGGTACGCAACAAGAGCCAGCATCGCCAGCGCCAGCCCGACCCCGGCCAGCAGCAACGTCCGTCCGCCGGAGAGCAGCAACCCGAGCAGCAGCAGCACGACCACGACGATCGGCAGCACCACCGACAGGCTCTCCAATGTGGCGAACGCCGGAATCGCGCGCCGGATCGCGGGTTTGGAGAACACCTTCACCGACATGTCGATGTCCGGCAGGTACCGGGCCAGCGCGGACTGGGTCTTCAGCTGGTCCAGCACGGTGCCCAGGTCGAGCAGGACCATGTCGTCCTGGATCCGCAGGCTGCTCGGTTCGCCACGCAGCATCGCGATCACCTGTGGCTGCGCGGCTTTGTTCACCGCGGCCCACGCCTTGCGGAAGGTGTCGCTGTCGATTGCCTTACGCACGCCCGAATCGACCATTTCGTGCACGCTGTCCGGAAGCCTGGTATTGATCGTGTAGGCGACCCGGTCGGCGATCTCCTTGCGGACGGCCGCGTCGTCGGCGATCGGTGTGACCGCCTGCAGATACCGGTTCTGGTCGACCACCTGCTGGTCCAGTGCGAACGCCGCCACCGCCGGGGCGGCGAGCAAACACGCCAGCAACGTGAGGACCACGGCAATTCCACGACGCGTCACACGGCCAACCATAGACGGTCCGCAAGTCCGTCTACTGTGGACACACGCAGAGTGGGTGGCGCAGGTCACGATGGCTGCCGACCAGGTGATCGGCGGTGTGGATGTTGCCCACCGAATCACTGTCACGCTAGTGTCCCTCCCCGGCTGGGTCTTACCGACTCTTGATTCTGGGGGGGGGAATTAACTTGCCCTTGCCTTGCCGACACCTACGGCGAGTTCGCACCCCGGGTCCCGTTCCACGAACTGGAACGCGGCCTCGCGGCCAAGGGACTCACCGTGTCGCTCCGGCCCGGCGCGGGGGAGTTGGCCCAGTACCTCGTTCCCGCTGCCCAGAGCCACATCTGGGTGGTCGCCGACCCCGCATTCGCCGCGGCCGAGGGGCGCAGCGTCGGCGATGTGTGGTCGATCAACAGGGCTTCCGGGTGATACTGTCCGGTCCTCTTTTTGTTGTCCTGGAGGACGAAAACGCCCGTGGTGGACCGCAGGCTGTTCGACATCGCGCGCTGGTCGCTCATAGTGGCGGTGTGGCTGTTGCCGGTGCTGTACGTGTTCGGCCTGATGCGCGTCCCGCACATGGACAGCGCGTCCCGAGCCTGTGGTGAGGCGCGGTACGCCGCTGCCGTTGACAGCGGGCAGTTCCTGAGACTCGATTGGGACCTGTTGCCGCCCCGGTCGGTGTGCACCTGGGCGGACGGCTACACGCTCGACCGCGTGCCCTGGTTCGTCACGCCCACCCTGTTCCTGTGCCTGGTCGTGGCGGCGGCCGCGAGCCCGGTGGTGATCTCCGCACGGCGGCGTGGGGTCACGGCTGGTACAGCTCGGCCACCTTGGTGATGTGATCGCCCTCGACCTGAAGTTCCGCGTACGGCGAGCGCGAATCCGTGAGCGCCTTCACCAGTTGGTCCTTGGTGCACGACTTGTTCGCTCGGCCCATGCGGTCGGCGGTCATGCTGTCCGAGCAGATGCTGATGATGCTGAAGATCTCGGCCGGGTCGGCCAGCGCGAGCCTGCGCGTCTCGGCGTCGGGTTCGTAGTGCCCGTTGTTCTCCCCGCCGCGGACGTAGTGCACAGTCCGGAACTCGACCATGTCGTGCGCCGAGTCGTAGCCGGTCAGCTGAACCGTCAACGCCTCCGAGGACGAGCACGCCGCCATTGTGGCGATGGAGGCCAGCACCAGGCCGATACGCAAGATCACGTTCTTCAGGACGGGCGTTGCCGCCCCCAGGTTGCTCGAAGGCGCCTCCCAGTGCCGGGAAGGCGCCTTCGGCGGTGTTGCTGTGGTTGCTCAGCCCTGGTTGGGGTCGAACGGAATCCCGGCCGGCTTGGCCTTGGACAGCTCGTAGCCGAACGAGCCCTCCCGGATGCCCAGCTGGGCGGCGCCGAAGTCGTAGGCCATCAGCTTGTCCCGGTAGCCCGCGGGGTAGCCGTCCCAGCCGATCAGCGGCGGGTACTGCCAGGTGCCCTTGTGGTTCTCCGGCTGCTCGCCGAAGCCGGCGAACCGGAAGCAGTGCGTGCCGATGCCGTCCTTGTGGTAGATGATCTTCGGGTGGGTTCCGCTGTCATCCCACGGGATGTCGTTGCGGGACTTGACGTTGTAC
>CBIMJO010001649.1:0-2473 GCA_966244135.1 uncultured Actinocrispum sp.
CACGTCGATCGTGAACGTCGCCCTGCCGCAGGTCCGCTCGGGTCTCGGGCTCAGCCCGGCCGGCCTGTCCTGGGTGGTCAACGCGTACGTGCTGGTGTTCGGGGCGTTGCTGCTGCTCGGCGGCCGGGCCGGGGATGTGTTCGGGCTGCGCCGGGTGTTCCTCGCCGGGACTGGGCTGTTCGCGGTGTCCTCGCTGGCCGCGGCCCTGGCGGCCGGGCCAGTGCTGTTGATCGCGGCCCGGGCGGCGCAGGGCGTGGGCGCGGCTCTCCTCGCCCCGACAGCGCTTGCGCTGGTGCTGACGCTGTTCACCGGCCCCCAGCGCGGCATGGCACTGGGCGTGTGGGGTGCGGTGTCCGGCGCGGGCGGGGCCGCTGGTGTGCTGCTCGGTGGCGTGCTTACTGATGCGTTCGGGTGGCGGTCGGTGTTCGTCGTGATGGCGCCGCTCGCGGTTGCCGTGCTTGTCGCGACTTGGCTGCTGGTCCCGGCTGACCAGCCCCGGGGCGGCCGTCTGGACATTCCGGGTGCGGCCACCGTGACCGTCGGCCTGGTCGCGCTCACCTATGGTCTCGGGAACTCGTGGATCATCGCCGTCGCCGGGCTCGTCCTGCTCGGCGTTTTCGTTGTACTGCAACGGAGATCGGCCGACCCGTTGGTGCCGGGGCGGATCTTCACCCGGTCCGTGGCCGCGGCCAATGTCCTGATGACACTGCTGGGCGCGATGTGGTTGGGGCTGTTCTACTTCCTGCCGCTCTACCAGCAACGCGTCCTCGGTGACACGCCGCTGGAGACCGGGCTGTCGCAGCTCCCGTTGGCGCTGACGATCACCGTGGCCTCGTGGGCGACCCCGAGAATACGCATGCCCGTCCGGACTGTCCTTTTTGGCGGCCTAGCAGTGCTAGCCGTTGGCCTGGCGTGGTTGTCCACCGGTGTCTTGCTGCTGGGCTCGTTCGTGTTCATCGGCGCGGGCCTGGGCGTGGCGTTCGTGCAGCTCACGGCGTTGTCGTCGGCCGGGGTACCGGCGGCGGACAGCGGCCTCGCCGGTGGGCTGGTCAACGCCACCCGCCAGATCGGCGGCGCGCTCGGCCTGGCGCCGTTGAGCCTGCTGCCGGGCTTCGGCCCGGTGTTCCTGACCTGTGCCGTTCTGACCCTGTTGACCGGACTGCTCAGCGCGGTCCTGCTGCCTGCCGAAAGGATCAATGTCCAATGAGGACTGTGCCGTACATCAGCGGCCACTACGAGCCGGTGACCGACGAGATCACCGCGCACGAGCTGACCGTGCGCGGCACCCTGCCGCCTGAGCTGAATGGCCGCTACTTCCGCAACGGGCACAACCCCAAGCCCGGCATCACGCCCACGCACTGGTTCAGGGGCGAGGGCATGATCCACGGTGTGCGCCTGGTCAACGGGCGCGCGGAGTGGTACCGCAACCGGTGGGTGCGTACCCCATACCTGGACGGGATTCCCTTCACCGGCACGGAGCTGACGGTCAGCGCGGCTGCGACCAACATCATCTTCCACGGCGGCCGGTACCTCGCGCTGCAGGAGGCGAACCTGCCGTGGGAGGTCACCGGCGAGCTGGAAACCGTTGGCCCGTATGACTTCGGCGGCAAGCTGAGCACCGCGATGACCGCGCACCCCAAGGAGGATCCGGTCACCGGGGAGCTGCATTTCTTCGGCTACAGCCCGTTCCCGCCGTACCTGATCTACTACGTGGCCTCCGCTTCGGGTGACATCACGCGCTCGGAGATCGTCGAGGGCGCGGGGCCGTCACTGATGCACGACTTCGCGATCACCCGCGAGCACGCGGTGTTCTTCGACTTCCCGGTGGTCTTCAACCAGGAGGAGCACTCCGGCATCCCGTACCGCTGGAGCGACACCTACCCGGCCCGCATCGGCGTCCTGCCCCGGACGCACGAGGGCCCGATCCAGTGGTTCGAGGTCGACCAGGCCGCGTTGCTGCACGTCACCAACTCGTACGTGGACCAACAGGGCCGCGTGATCGTGGAAGGCCCGCGCTACGACCGCTCGGCCTGGGAGTCGTCGTGGAAGTGGTGGATCGGCGCGCCCGGCTACGGCCCGCACCCGGGCACCGGCTCGACCTTCCACCGCTGGATCCTCGACCCCGCCACCGGCAAGGCCACCGACGAGCCCCTCGACGACCTCACCACCGAGTTCCCCAGCATCAACGACGAACACACCGGCAGCCCCAACCGCTTCAGCTACGCCCTCGCCTTCCCTGGCAGCGGTCTCGAGGGCTACTGCACCGTCAAGTTCGATACCCAGACGGGCGAACAACACCTGTTCAGCCACGGTGACCGGCGCATGCCCGGGGAGGCCGTCTTCGTCCCGGCCGCCGGCTCCACCCGCGAGGACGACGGCTACCTCCTCACCATCGTCAGCGACCTCAGGGACGACGCCTCCGAGCTGCTGGTCCTGAACGGCGTAACGTGCGCGCCCGCCGACGAGCTCATGC
>CBIMJO010001650.1:0-2469 GCA_966244135.1 uncultured Actinocrispum sp.
GACTCCACCCCAGCCGCGCCCACCGGACCACCAGCGACTACCTCAGACTCGCCCCCGCCTGCGGGCGCCAGGTCCGCAGCAGGCTCCTCCGCAGCGGTCGGCGCCTCATCTTCCAGGCGTTCCACGCCGGACTCCGGCGACTCGTCACCGAGAGCCTGCTCAGCCCCAGGGTCCTCAGCGCCGTTGGCCGGGCGAAGTTCCGGCGAGGTGTCCTCGGGTGACCCCAGTCTGGCTTGTTCGTCCTCGGGGGTGGTCACCCGTACTCCTCTTCCTCGGTGTCGGTGGTGGCGCGGAAGGCCTCGAGGTGGGCTTTGGCTTCCTCGAGGGTGCCGCCGGTCCAGGTGATGCGCATGGGGCCGAGTGGTTCGTCCTGTTCGAAAAGCACGGCCTGTTCACGGTAGAGCTCCAGCAGGCCCAGGAACCGCGCGACCTTCTCGGTGACGTCCTCGGCGTCCGCCACGAGCTCCGCGAAGGTGGCCACGCCCACGGCGGCCAGGCGCACCCGGAGGATGGCCGCGGTCTCGCGGATCGACACCCGCCGCATGTGGACGTGCGACAACGACACGGTGGGCGGGGGTTTGGGGCGGAACACGGCCGCGGCGATCTCCGCGAACTTCTCCGGGGAGACGCCGATCATCACCTCGGGCAGCAGCGCGGTGAACCGCTCCTCCAGCGCCACCGAGCGGGGGTACCGCCGCAGCGCGCCCGCCTCGAGCTCGGCGAACAGGGCCGCGACCTGCTTGTACGCCCGGTACTGCAGCAACCGCGCGAACAGCAGGTCCCTGGCCTCCAGCAGCGCCAGGTCCTCCTCGTCCTCGACGTCACCGGCCGGCAGCAGCCGGGCCGCCTTGAGGTCCAGCAGGGTCGCCGCGACCACGAGGAACTCCGTGGTCTCGTCGAGGTCGAAGTCGCTGCCCATCGACCGGATGTGCGCGATGAAGTCGTCGGTCACCCGGTGCAGGGCGACCTCGGTGACGTCCATCTGGTGCTGCGAGATCAGCTGCAGCAGCAGGTCGAAGGGGCCCTCGAAGTTCGACAGCCGGACGGTGAACTTCGGGCTGCCGTTGCCTTCCTCGACCAGCGGCGGGGTCACTGCCCGGATTCCTGGCGAAGCCGGCGAACCAGCATCGAGTCCTCGCCGTACTCCTCCAGGTCGGCTAGCAGCACCGCAATAGCTTCGCGCACTACTCGGCCGCGGTCCACGCCTAGGCCGTGCTTGGCCCGTAGCGACAACCGGGCGTGCTCCAGTGCGAGCAGTTCCTCGTCGGACACGTAGACGGTGATCTTCGTGTCGTGTTTCTGGCGCGGCGAGCCGCCTCGGGACACCTTGGGACGGGTGTCCGGGACCACCGGTGGTGTGGTCTGGCGGAACAGCTCGGCCGCGCCCGGCAACGGGGCGCGACGGGTCACCTGGCGATCACCTCTCGGGCGAGCGCACGATAGGCCTTCGCTCCGGCCGACCTCGGCGCCCAGCGGGTGATCGGCTCACCGGCGACCGTGGTCTCCGGAAAGCGGACGGTTCTGTTGATCACGGTGTCGAACACGATATCCCCGAACGCCTCCACAACGCGGGCCATTACCTCGCGAGAATGAAGGGTACGCGGGTCGAACATGGTCGCGAGAATGCCGGTGATCTCCAGCTTCGGGTTCAGCCGTTCGCGTACTTTCTGGATGGTGTCGATCAACAGCGCGGCACCACGCAGACTGAAGAACTCACACTCCAGGGGGATCAACACCCCATCCGCGGCGGCGAGGGCGTTCACGGTGAGCAACCCCAGCGACGGCTGGCAGTCGACCAGGATGTAGTCGTACTTGTCCAGCACCGGCCGCAGCGTCCGCAGCAGAGTGTGCTCGCGGCCGACCTCGGCGACGAGCTGGACCTCCGCGGCGGACAGGTCGATGTTGCTCGGCAGCAGGTCCATGTCCTCAACGGTGGTGTTGATGACCACTTCGTCGACGCTCACCGACCGCTCGATGATCACGTTGTAGATGGTCTGCTCGAGCGAGTGCGCCGGGATGCCCAGCCCGACCGACAACGCGCCCTGCGGGTCGAAGTCGACCAGCAGCACCTTGCGGCCGAACTCGGTCAGCGCGGCGCCGAGGTTGATGGTCGACGTGGTCTTGCCGACGCCGCCCTTCTGGTTGCAGATCGCGAGCACCTTGGCCGGGCCGTGCCGCTGCAGGATGCCCGGCTCGGGCACATGCCGCTTGGGACGACCGGTGGGACCGATCGCGCCCTCGGGACCGGTCGACGGGTCGTCCTCGTCGGTGTCCGGTGCGGCCTTGGCCGGGATGCTCAGCTCGTCCTCGCTGGGTCGGGGCGGGGCCGGGACGGTGACCCGCGGTTGTGGCGGTGGAACGGGTTCGGCCGGCGGACTCTGGTACTCCGGCTGAGGGGGTTGCTGGTACTCGGGTTGTTGGTGCTGCGGTTGCTGGTGTCCGTCGACGTGGTCGTCGTCGTCGTGTTGG
>CBIMJO010001651.1:0-2466 GCA_966244135.1 uncultured Actinocrispum sp.
CGGCGCGACTGTCGGCAACAGGTACCCGGCGTGCATCGCCTCCAGCTCAAGGTGACCCTCGAACCACGAGCTGAGCAACCAGGCCGCGAAAGTCGCCGACGTCGCCAGCGCCACGAAGTACAGAACCCGCCCGGCCAGCGGCGACCACGTGAACAGATCACCTGCGACCAACATCCCGATGACCGACGCCAACGCGGCAATCGGCCCCTGCACCGGATGCCGCAGATGACTCACCAGATCCTGCTCACTCCGCACACCCCGCAAACAATGCGCCGGTGAAGGTTGCCCCGGCACCAGTACCGGCGGCCTTGTTTCTTCATGAACACGATCGTCGGTGCGATGACAGTTTCTAGCATCTGTCAGATGTCTGTATGGGTGTCAGCCGAGTTGCTGGTCCACGAAACACCATTTCCAGGATTCGCCTGGTTCGAAGCTGCGCATGACGGGGTGGCGGGTGTCGTGGAAGTGCTCGGTGGCGTGTTTACGCGGGGAGGAGTCGCAGCAGGCGACGTTGCCGCACTTCAGGCACAGGCGGAGGTGCACCCACGTCGAGCCCTCGTCGACGCAGGCCTGGCACACATCAGTGGCGCTGGGGTCGATGTCCTTCCACTCGTGCTTGAGGTGCTTGCACGAACCAGAGGTCGCCGCGGGGGTGTTCAGCTCGCGTGCCTCGGTGTCCAGGACCTCGTCGTCGCGGTCGAGCATGGATTCCTCCATGTCGAGCCGCGCTAGCACCCGCCGCAGCACGTCATCGTCGGCGGTGCCGTTGTCGCGCGCTTTGAGGAACTCCTCGCGTTCGGCCTCCAGCAACAGCATCCGCAGCCGCCGGTACGCGTCGCTCGGGGTCTCGGCCAGCGTGCTCTGCCTGCCGAGCTGCTCCCACGCCGAGTTGGCGCGGTCCTGCAGTCGTTGCCGCAGGCGCTGCACGATCTCCGGCGGGTCGTTGTCGGTCTGCAGCTCGTCGAGTTTCGCCAGCGCCACCCGGGTCATGTCGTTGAGCACGGCCGCCTCCTGCAGCGCGTCCTCGGCCGGATCCGGCTTGGGCAGCCGCAGCCGCCGGATCAACGGCGGCAGCGTCATGCCTTGCACCACACGGGTTCCTGCCACCACAACGAACGCGGCCAGCACCAGTACAGGACGCTGAGGGGTGTCCTGCGGCAGGATGAACGCGGCGGCGAGAGTGACCACACCGCGCATCCCCGCCCACGCGATCACCGCTGAGTAGCGCCACGGCCACACCTTCTTGCGGCGGTCGACGTGGATGCGGTGCAGGAGACGTTTCAACATGCCGATCCCGACCATCCACAGCACGCGCGTGAGGATCGTCGCCCCCAGCACGGCGGCGCAGATCGCGATGAGCGTCCAGGCCGACAGCCCGGACTCGGCGACCTCGCTGATGATCCGCCGCAGCTGCAGGCCGATCAGCAGGAAGACGATGTTCTCCAGCAGGAACTGCACGGTCTGCCAGTTCAGCCGGCTAGCCAGGCGAGCCGACCCGGACTGCACCCGCGGCGCGGTGTGCCCGTGGATCAGGCCGCACACCACGACCGCCAGGACGCCCGACCCGTGCGCCTCCTCGGCGAGCAGATAGGCGGCGAACGGCACCGCGAACGACAACGCGGTGTCGAACACCGGCTCGTCGATCCGGTTGCGGACCCAGGAGATGAACGTCCCGACCAGAACACCGGCCAGCACGCCGACCGCGGCGGCCACCACGAAGTCCAGCCCGACCTGCCACAGGCTGATCGCCCCGGCCAGCGCGGCGATGGCCGTCCGCAACGCGACCAGCGCCGCCGCGTCGTTGAACAGGCTCTCGCCCTCCAGCAGCCGCACGAGTTTGCGCGGCATCCCCACCCGCCGCGCGACGACGCTCGCCGCCACCGCGTCCGGCGGTGCGACCACGGCACCGAGCGCGATCCCGGCCGCCAGCGGCAACCCCGGAATCACGGCCCACGCCACCACCCCGACGCCGAACGCCGTGAACACGACCAAACCCACCGACAGCAGCATGATCGGCCCGCGCAGCTTGCGGAACGCGATCAGCGAAGTCTGCACCGACGCCGAGTACAGCAGCGGCGGCAGCAGCCCGACGAGCACCACATCGGGGTTGAGTTCATACTCCGGGACCCCAGGGATGTACGAGGCCACGACGCCGACCACGACCAGGCACAGGGGCGCCGACCAGTCGAGCCGACGGGCCACCACCATCACGATCAGGACGGTGACGACCAGGATCACCAATGCCGCTGCTATCTCCACGCGTAGATCATGCCTAATGCCCGCAGCCAGGTCCCTGTCAGCTCGGACCGGTCCACCGTCCGGAGCAACGCCGACAGCCCGCGTGCGGCCTCGTGGAAGATCACGCTGGTGCGGCCGCAGGGTTCGTCGAGCAGCAGCCACGACAGGTAGCAGTTCAGCCCGACGCTCACCGCGGTCCGGCCGAAACCGGTCGGCCCGACCAGCGCA
>CBIMJO010001652.1:0-2466 GCA_966244135.1 uncultured Actinocrispum sp.
ATGAAGCAGGCGCTTCCCGGAAGCCTCGCAGCCGCCGACCGGGTCTTCTGCTACGGCTACCACTCGCAGCTCGACCTGCTCGGCCACATCTACGGTCCCGGCTCGGAGGACTGGCGCTACCAGCTCCGTCAGGTGGATCGCCTGGTCGCGACGATCGCCTCGGAGCTGCCGCCGGACGGGCTGCTCGTGGTGACCGCGGACCACGGGATGGTCGAGGTGACCGACGCCGACCGGGTCGACTACGACACCACCCCCGAACTGCAGGACGGGGTGCGGATGCTCGGCGGCGAGCCCCGCGCCCGGCACGTCTACGTCTCCGACGGCGCGCTGGACGCGGTGCTCACCGCCTGGCGGTCGGTGCTGGACTCGCGGGCCTGGGTGGCCACGCGGGACGAGGCCATCGACGCGGGCTGGTTCGGGCCGGTGGTCACCGACACCGCGCGGGCCCGCATCGGCGACCTCGTCGTCGCAGCTCAGGACACGTCGGTGATCATCCGGTCCGGGGTGGAGCCGATGCTCAGCCGGATGGCCGGGCAGCACGGTTCGCTGACCGCGGCCGAGCAGTTGATCCCGTTGCTTACCCTTAGCCATGGCTGAGATCACCGACGAGTACATGCGGGGCGAGATCGCGAACATCAAGGTCTACGCGCTGTGCCTGCTGCACAAGGGCCCGGCCTACGGCTCCGAGGGCAGCGAGAAGATCATCTGGGAGCACGGCCGGAACAACTTCAAGCTCCGCGAGGCCGGCAAACTCTGTGTCATGGGCCCGATCCAGGGCGATTCCGAGCTGCGCGGCACCGGCATCTTCAGCACCTCCGTCGACGAGGCGACCACGATCATGGAGGCCGACCCGGCCATCCAGGCCGGCATCTTCACGTTCGAGATCTACCCGTTCAGGAGCTTTCCGGGGTCAGCACTGGCCTAGCCAGGTGGTTCGTCTTCGCTCGCAGGGCGGCGAGGTCGTGGTGCCGGAGAACGCCGTCCTGCTTGACGATCCGGCCGTCCACCAGGACGGTGTGCACGTTCTCGGGGCCGAGGGCGGTCACGATCGCGCCTTCGACCTCCGGGGTGCCCAGCAGGTGCTGCAGGCCGTCGAGCAGCACGAGGTCGGCACGCTTGCCCGGTTTGATCTCGCCGGTGTTGAGCCGTAGTGCCTTGGCGCCGTTGACGGTTGCCGCGGTGAGCATGTCGCGTGCGGGGATGTCCTGGTCGATTCTCCTTTCGTGGCACAGAGTCGCCAGCATCTCGCTGAACATGTCCGGGCGGTTGTTGATGACCACGTCCACGCCGAGGGCCGGTCGCCCGCCCGCCTTGACGATCCGGCTGTAGGCGGGGGAACCGTGGCCCATCAACGACTCGACGATCGTGGTGACGGTCAGCGCCGATCCACTGTCGACGATCATCTTGATCTCGTCGTCGCTGCTCTTGTTGCCGTGCACGAAATGCAGGTCCGGGCCGAGCAGGTGCCGGATGCTCTCGACGCCGCCCGGCCGCTGCCCGCCGACGTGCATCGAGGTGAGCATGCCCAGCTCGCGGGCCAGGCGGATGTGTTTCTCGGTGTCGTTGACGTAGTCCTGGCCCAGCGGTGCCAGTGCTGTGGTGACAAGGCCTTCGCGTCCGGCGTGCTTGCGGATGTCGGCCTCGTCGTCGACGTTGTTGTGCGCGAAGACCGCCCGGATCCCCGACGCTTCGAGCGCGGCGAGGCTGACCTCCGAGGGGATCGCCGCCGTGCTCCAGTCGATGATCGTGGTGATTCCGGCGTCCAGCGCCTCGGCCGCGCTCAGCAGGATCGCGTTGTGGGCGTCCTCCTCGGTGAACCGCATGCGGCCCAGCACGTTCGACAGGTAGTGCGCCAGGGTCATGTCCGGGCCGATCCCGCGCAGCGGCGCCTGGACCATGTGCCGGTGGGTGTCCACGAACCCCGGGATCACCACCAGGCCGGTGGCGTCGAGGGTCTGGTCGTCCGATGTGGACTCCGCGATCGCCCCGTCCTCGATCGCGATGTCCTGCACACCCACACCCGGCAGGTACCCGTTCTTGATCAGCATCTCGTCCCCTTTGGTGAAAGCTTTTACGAAAGCTATCGCGAAAGCTTTCCGGGTGCAAGGTTAGACTCCGGGCATGCGGGACGTGGTCGACGGCATCCTCGCGAGCTGGCAGCGGGAACTGCCGGAGATCGCCGGGATCGAGCTGGAGCTGAGCAAACGGGCGCACCGGCTGGCCGCGATCCTCGAGCAGGCCACCACCAAGCAGCTCGCCCGGTTCAAACTCACCAAGGCCGAGTACGACATCCTCGCGGTCCTGCGCGCCGCCGGCCGCCCCTACCGCCTGCGCCCCACCGACCTCGCCGCCCGGCTGCTGCTGTCCTCCGGCGGCACCAGCAACGTCCTGCGCCGCCTCACCGACGCCGGCCTCATCACCCGCGACCCCGACCCCGACGACGCCCGCAGCTCCTGGGTCCAGCTC
>CBIMJO010001653.1:0-2465 GCA_966244135.1 uncultured Actinocrispum sp.
TGCTGCTGGCCCGGAACGTCGTGCCACGCAGGCGTCGCGACGTCGGCGGCCAGCAGGCCGACCAGGACCGCGGCCGTGATCGGGATGGCGATCAGGATGGCCCAGCCCAGCGGGATGCCCAGGCCGCCGACCGAGATCATCCCGGCGAACAGCCCGCTCGCCAGGGCGGCCACGATCGCGAGTGCCGGTTTCACTTGGCCTCCAAGGCGATCCGTTCGAGGGCCGCGCGGGCGGTGGCCACGTCGGCCGCGGTGACCCGGTCCGCCGCGCCGAACCTGGCCCGCTGGTACACGGACTTGAGGTCCTGCAAGGCGCTCTCGTCGGCGTGGTGCTCGGTCAGCACGGCTTCGGTGAACTCACTGGGAGTCTGGTGCGGCTCGCGTTCGGTCCCGCTCGCCGCGGCCTCGGTCTCCAGGTGGATCCACGCGGCGATCACCGCGTCCGACGGCGGGCCGCCCACGTGTCTGTCCATTGCGGACACCGCGTCCCGGCTCACCTCGCTGAGCCAGCCCGGATCACCGGACGGTCCGTGGGCGCCGACGCGGCTTCGTTCCCGCCTGCGATGGCGCAACAACCGGAGGCCGGAGATCGCGACGAGCACGAACGCCACCAGGACCAGCACGAGGACCAGCATGAGCAGGGCGCCGGCGACGTCCGACTCGACCGGTGGCGGGTCACTGACCATGGTGACCGGCTCGGGCGAGTAGTGCTCGGCACTGATGTCCCCGCCCGGCGGCGGCGGTTTGGTCGGTATGCCCGATGTTCCCCAGGCCACCATCGCGGCCAGCACCAGCAGGGCCGCGAGGGCGAACAACAACGGCAGTCTGGCTCTCACTCCCCCACCTAACGTTTCGTCACCAGGCGCGCGGCCAGGGCGGCCAGCACCGCGACCCCCGCCAGCCCGGCCACCTCCAACGCGGTCGGTGTGACCGTTGCAGGCACGATAGCGGCAACCGCGGCGATCGCGAAGACACTGGCCTGGACCAGGATGAACCTCAGGGCGGCCGGCCGGAGTGCGCTGGGGTGCACCCGTGCGGTCGCCGGAACCGTGGCGCTGATGGCCGATCCAATGTGGACTAGATGGATCAACGGCAGCAAAGCCAGCATGTTCAGGGCGAACGGGTCCGTTCCCGAGGTCGCCGCGCTCACTGCTGTTGCCACGATGACGAATGCGGGCGCGGGGGACGCGGGTGCCAGCGCTGACAGGATTCCGAACGTGGCTATGGCGAGCACGGGGAAGGCGGCGACGTGCTGGGTGCGCAGCAGCAGCACGATCAGTCCGATCGCGATGACGATCCCGCCACGCAGCACCCAGACCGGCACACCCGCACCGAGCTTCATCGCCGCCTCCTGGCCAGGTTCCGCAGCGCCGTCGGCAGCTCGTCGCCCCAACGGACGACCGCAATCCCGTGTTCCCGCAAGGTGTTCAGCCTCGCCGCGTGTTCGGCCCGGACGATCGTGAGCACCACTTCACCCCACGGGTCCCTGGCTTCCGGGTTGAGCCGCGCAGGCAGGAGGTCGATGGCCAGCACCCGGACACCGCGGCGGACGATCGTGGCGGTCAGGTCGACCATGGCGTTGTCCAGGAAGGGCGAAAGGACCATCACGAGCGCACCGGCGGGCGCTTGCTGGGGCCGCAGCGTCGGTTTGGGCGTCCATTCGGCGGCCCTGGTGCACAACACGAGCTGGTGCCGGAGCTTGAGCAGGTGCCTCGGCCCCGATCCGGGCGCACGGCTGAGCTGGGGCCAGCCGAGGTCCGCGAGGCCCACCCGGTCACCTTGCCGGAGATAGCTCGCGGCGAGTGAGGCGGCCGCTTTCACGGCCGTGTCGAGGGTTCCGTTGTCCCGAAGGCCGATCGCCGGGGTCGCCCAGTCGCCGATGTCCTGGCCGATGTCCACTCTGGTGTCGAGCGCGATGATCAAGGTCGCGTCGGCGTCCGCGTGACGTTCGCGGATGTGCGGGGTCAGGACGCCGGTCGAGGCGGACGCGCTGAGAGTGACCCGCCAGTCGATCCTTCTCAGTCGGTCGCCGGGCTGGAACACGCGGATGTCCCGGAGTTCCGTGCTGTCACCGGGTCTGGGCGACCGGTGGACACCGACGAGCCCGGATGGCCTGGGCGGCAACGGCCCTGTCGGCAGCGGAACCACCGGCGGCAGCACGGTTCTGGTGCCTTCCGTGCCCACGATCGGCCCGTAGATCCGCAGCGCGTCCGGTCCGGCGAAGAGCCGGTCGGGGCGCAGGTCGACGCCCTCACCCCAGCTCGTCCGGCTCAGCTCGGTGCGGATCTCCCTGGTATTGCCCGGAAGCAGGTGAACGCGGCCGACGCCTTTGGTCTTGCCCCTGGGGGCTCGCAGCGCGGTCAGCTCGACGCCTTCGCCGGGTTCGATCTCGAAGACGATCTCGATGCGCTTGCCGGGTTCCATCGTGCGGGGCATCCTCGGCTGGCGGATCCTGGGTTCGCCGAG
>CBIMJO010001654.1:0-2462 GCA_966244135.1 uncultured Actinocrispum sp.
GGTGGCGCAATTCCTCACCCAGCATGTCGATCTGAAGACCGCTACTGGCTTGCGTCGCGTGGTTCGTCACGGATACCTGCCGGAACGCGAGGTGATGACCGGCATCGGCCCAGTTGGCGTGCATCAGCCTCGCGTGCGAGACCGTGCTGCTGCCGATCACTGTGCTCCTGCTCGGCGGTGTGTTCGCGATGGGGATGCGCAAGCGGGCCGCCGCACCGGTGCCGGTGCCCGTCCAGGTTCCGCAGCCGCAGGAAGTCTGAGCGAAACCCGGTGAGTGTCCACAAAGGACGCTCACCGGGGCGGGACCGGCTGCGTTACCCTCCCGGCGTGCAATTCGTACTCGCCTCAGCGTCCCCCGCCCGGCTCACCGTGCTCCGCCAGGCCGGGGTCGACCCGGTCGTCCGGGTGTCCGGTGTGGACGAGGACGCGATCACCGCGTCCCTGCCCGATGCGAGCCACCAGGATCTGGTCACCGCGCTCGCCGAGGCCAAGGCCGAGGCCGTCGTGGACATGGTCGCGGCGGAGTTCCCGGACAGCGTGATCGTGGCCTGCGACTCGATGCTGTCGCTCAACGGCGGCATCCTCGGCAAGCCGGGCACCCCGGACCGTGCCCGCGAGCGGTGGGCCGACATGGGCGGCAACTCCGGCGACCTGCTCACCGGGCACGCCGTCGTGCGGATCAGCGACGGGCAGATCACCGGTTCGGTGGCCGGCTGGGAAAGCACGGTCGTCCGGTTCGACAAGCCGACCGAGGAAGAGCTCGAGGCCTACATCGCCACCGGGGAGCCGCTGAGCGTGGCCGGGGCGTTCACCATCGACGGCCGCGGCGGCTGGTTCGTGGAGAGCATCGACGGCAACGCCTCCAGCGTGATCGGCATCAGCCTGCCGCTCACCCGGCGCCTGCTGGCCGAGGTCGGCGTGCGGATCAACGACATCTGGTGAGGAGCTGGTGTCCGGCGCGGGACACTAGGTACAGGCTTTGAGCTGGGTCTTGGTGACCTTGGGGTTCGGCCAGCCGGCGATCTGGTCGAGCTTGGCGACCGTGCGGGTACAGCCCAGCTCGCTGCCGTCGAGCAGGTAGACCCGCAGGTAGAAGCCCTGTTGGGCGGCGACCAGCTCGGGCCCGCCGTCCCCGGTGACCTCCTGCAGGACGAGGTATCCGGCGTCGGACAGGTAGGACCGCTCTGTCAGGTTCCACTTCTCCGACCGGCCCACCACGATCTCGCCGATGGTGCCGCCGCCGGGCAGGTCGCCCTTGACCAGGCAGGCGGACAACGACCCGGACATGCACTGCAGGGACTTGTCGGTCAGCGCCGCGCCCCGGTCGGTGATGGTCACCTCGATCACCCGGTCGGGGCCGATCCGCAGCCGCCCGGACTTGGCGCCCTGGTCGGCTACCAGCTCGATTCTGGTGTTTCCGACAGTTGTCTTCGCCAGCACCGTGCAGGGCTCGACGCGGCAGTCCGTGGGAGTGGCCGGCGCGGTCGGCGGCGGCGGGGCCTGCGCGGCGGGCGCGTCCTTGTTTCGCAGGTAGAGGGCCACACCGACGGCACCGCCCGCTACGAGCAGCGCGAGTACGACGGTGATGATCACCGCCCGCGAGTTGCCCACGGTCGCCTCCCCGCACCCGAAATTAGGGGGAGACTACTGGTTCGGCCCGGACCCGAGCGTGGCCTTGCTCGCACTTGACGGGGTCGATCAGGTCATAGACTGCCGGAAAGCATGGGGTAGCTCGCACAAGGAGGACAGGGCGTGCCTGAGTCGGCCATCACCGGGGATCTGGCAACGCTGCACAAAGTGCTCATCGCCAACCGCGGCGAGATCGCGGTGCGGGTCATCCGCGCCTGCAAGGACGCGGGGCTGACGAGCGTGGCCGTGTACGCGGACCCGGATCGCGACGCACCGTTCGTCCGGCTGGCCGACGAGGCGTTCGCGCTGGGCGGCAGCACCCCGGGCGAGTCGTACCTGTCCGTGGAGAAGCTGCTCGACGTGGCCGCCCGGTCGGGCGCCGACGCGGTGCACCCCGGCTACGGCTTCCTGTCCGAGAACGCCGAGTTCGCCCAGGCCGTCATCGACGCCGGGCTGATCTGGATCGGCCCCGGCCCGCAGGCGATCCGCGACCTGGGCGACAAGGTCACCGCACGGCACATCGCCATGCGCGCCGGCGCCCCGCTCGTGCCCGGCACCAAGGACCCGGTCGGCGGCCCGGACGAGATCATCGCGTTCGCCGAGGAGCACGGCCTGCCGGTGGCGATCAAGGCCGCGTTCGGCGGCGGCGGGCGCGGCCTGAAGGTGGCCCGCACGCTGGAGGAGATCCCCGAGCTGTTCGACTCGGCGGTGCGCGAGGCGGTGACCGCGTTCGGCCGCGGCGAGTGCTTCGTCGAGCGCTACCTGGACAAGCCGCGGCACGTCGAGGCGCAGGTGCTGGCGGACAAGCACGGCAACGTGATCGTGGTCGGCAC
>CBIMJO010001655.1:0-2460 GCA_966244135.1 uncultured Actinocrispum sp.
ACCACAACCTGGACGGCTACTGGGAGAACCCGGACGAGACCGCCCGCGTCCAGGAAGGCAACTGGTTCCACACCGGCGACGGCGGTTCGTTCGAGGACGGCTACCTCACCATCGCCGACCGCAAGAAGGACGTCATCATCTCCGGCGGTGAGAACGTCTCTTCGATCGAGGTCGAGGACGCGCTGAACTCGCACCCCGCAGTCCGGGAGGCCGCGGTGATCGGCATCCCGGACGAGAAGTGGGGCGAACTGGTGACGGCGCTGGTGGTCACCGACGGCACCGAGGTGACTGGCGACGAGCTGATCAAACACTGCCGCGAGTACCTCGCCGGCTACAAGTGCCCGAAGCGCGTGGAGTTCCTCACCGAACTGCCCCGGACCGCGACCGGCAAGATCCAGAAGTTCAAGCTGCGCGAACCCTTCTGGAAAGGCCAGACCCGGCAGGTGCACTGAATTGCGTCCGCCCACCGGATGATCGGCCCACTGAATACGTCCACGATATGCTTGCCGAGCACCCGAAAATAATGCGCGAACAAAGACACCGTTATTTCCGGAAATGGTTACGGCGAGTGTAGGGGGACTGCTTCTCGTGGCGGGAAGGACGCGGATCGTCCTGGTCGAGGCGCAGACGTTGGTGCTGGACGCGTTGCGGGAGATGCTGGAGGCCGAGCCGGACCTGTCGGTGCCCGGGACCGCGCAGAGTAACCGGGACGCGGTGCTGATATCCATGAAACTGCGTCCGGATGTGGTCCTGCTGAATGCCGGTCCGGCCGATACCGACATCATCGCCACGGTGCGTGATATCCGGATGGCGTTACCTGACTGCCGGGTGATCGTGGTGGGCGAGGACGGCCTGCACGCGCAGGTGCTGGAGCTGGTCGGGCTGGGTATCGCCGGGTTCCTGCCCAAGAGCGCCACCCACCACGAGCTGAAGACGATCATCCGCGCCCTGGTGTCGGATCCCGGGAGGGTGACGATCTCCATGGACCGGACCGGCTTCGACCGGCTCACCAGTGCCAACCCGTTGTCCGCCAGGGAGATCGAGATCCTCAGCATGGTGGACGCGGCGATGACCAACGCACAGATCGCCGCCCAGCTGGACCTGACCGAGGCGACCGTCAAACGCCATCTGCGCAGCGTGTTCGGCAAGCTCGGCGCGGTGTCCCGGATCGACGCGGTGAACAAGGCCGTCAAGGCATCGTTGTTGGCCGCCCGACGCCCCGCCGACACCTAAGCGTGGCAGGTGGGCAGACCACCGTTGTAGACCGCCATTTCCTGGAACCCGGTGAGCACATCGACCGGGCTGCCCAGCGGTGAACCGGCAAGCTCGGCGTAGGCGCGGTGCAGGTTGCCGACCAGGCGTTCGGAGTCCAGCCAGTCGGCGAACCCGTCGAGCGACGCGGATCGAGCGGTGTCCAAAGGGGACAGTCCGGCGGCCGAACCCCGGCGCGCCAGATCCTGCAGCCAAGTCAGGTACCGCTCGGTGTCGTCGAGGATCGACGGGCCGGAAACCGGGCCGTGGCCAGGCACGACGATGGTGGCGCCCAGGGCACGCAGGCGGTGCACCGCCGCGAGGGATCCGGCGATCGAGCCCATCAGGCAGAACGGCGTCGCCCCGGCCAGCGCGACATCACCGCAGAACAGCACGCCTCTCGACGGGATCCACGCCACCACGTCGTTCGTGGTGTGCGCGGGCCCGACGTGGAACAGCTCTGCCCGGATATCACCCGCGTGCACCGTGATGGCGTCGTCGAAGGTGAGTTCGGGTGGCACGAGCCGCAGCTCGCCCCAGTCGACATCGGGCCACAGCCGGGTCAGCCCGAAGCCGGACTCGATCATCTCCGTGCGCTGCGAGGTGTGCGCGACGATCGTGGCCGACGGGAAGAACTGGTTGCCGAAGACGTGGTCGCCGTGGTGGTGGGTGTTCAGCAGAATCCTAGGTGTGCCACCGATTCTGTCGATCTCCGAACGCAACCGCCGAGCCCGTGCGGCGGTGGCCGCGGTGTCGATCACGAGCGAGCCGCCGACCAGCCCGGCGTTGCTCAGGCACCAACCGCCATCTGGCTGAATGAACGCGAACACGTCCGCGGCGACCTCCGTCATCATCGCCGCACCACCACCGCGGAGACGAACCCGCCGCGCCCGCGGGCCAGCACCAGCGCACTGTCCACGGTGGCGTCAATCGGCTCGCCCATCACGAGGTCGATCCGCGCGTCGACCTCAGTGGGGTCGATGTGCACAGCGGCCGGGATCACCCCGTCGCGCATCGAAAGCAGGGCGGCGGCCACGTCCAGCGCCGACCCGCCGGACGACAACCGCCCGGTCATGGTCTTGGGCACGCTCACCGGGACACCTCTCGGGCCGAAAAGCTCGGTCAGCACATCGACCTCGACCCGGTCGAGGTCGAGAAGCCCAGCGGCGTCAGCGAAAACGACATCCACCGACGACACTCCCGCGTCCT
>CBIMJO010001656.1:0-2454 GCA_966244135.1 uncultured Actinocrispum sp.
TGATCACGGTTCGCCGGCCGGAGCGCGACACGATCGTCGGACCCGGGAAGATCCCGTTGTATCCCCAGATCTCGGTGGACCGGCCCGGCAGGATCTCCTGGCGCGCCACCGATTCGGTGATCTCGTAGTAGTCCGCGTCCGGGAAGTCGGGATGGCTGCCCGGTTTCAGCACGGGCGGCACCGGCAGCGGGCGCGTGAACGGCGTCGGCAGCGGAGTCTGGCTGGCCACTTCCGTGCCCGTCTCGGCACTCTGGGCCAGGTACGGCACCGCAGCGCCCAGCGCGACCGTGCCGCCCGCGATGCCGAGGAACCGGCGGCGGGAGATCCTCATGCGGCATCCCGGACCAACCGGTCCGCGGGCCGGTGCGTGCACACCCACAGGGCGAACCACCCGGTCGTCGCGACCAGGGCGACACCAAGCGGGACGTGCAGGCCGATGACCCGCACGAACCCCAGCATGATCTGCGTCGTCAGCAGGACCGCCTGGACGACGGTCACCGGGATCAGCCACCGCGGCGCCTGAAGCCTGCGCCGGGCGATCACCGCCGCGACGATCTGCGCCAACGCCAGGGCGAACACCCCGAAGTCGGCGTTGTCCTCGTGGAACGCGAGCATGCCGAAGTCACCGGAGAGGAACCGGCCGGCGAACACCGGTTCCAGGAACGTGTCGACGGCCAGGACGACGCTGACAACCCGTAACAGCGTCCACGGCCACGTTTGTGCGGTCACGGCCGTAGTCTCACACGCGCCATGGTTACGGTGGTCAGGTGACCTACAGCTATCTGTCCCACTTGGACTGTGCCCGGTGCGGTCGCCGTTACGACGCCGACGTGGTCAACAACCTGTGCACCTGCGGATCCCCGCTCCTCGCGCGCTACGACCTGGACGCGGTGCCGATCCGGCCTTCGGACATCTCGGGCAGGGAGCCGTCGCTGTGGCGGTACCACGAGCTGCTCCCGGTGCGGGATCCCTCGAACGCGGTGTCCCTGGGCGAGGGAATGACACCTTTGCTGCCTTTGGCCGCTTTGGGCCGGGACATGGGCGTGCCCGGGCTGCTGATGAAGGACGACGGGTTGATACCCAGTGGTTCGTTCAAGGCTCGCGGGGCCGCTGTGGGGGTGTCCCGGGCGGCTGAGCTCGGTGTGACCGGGATTGCCATGCCGAGCAACGGGAATGCCGGTGCTGCTTGGGCTTTGTACGGGGCGCGGGCAGGTCTGCGGACCGTTGTCGCCATGCCGGTGGACGCGCCTTCGATCACCGGCGCGGAGTGCGTGGTCAGCGGGGGCTCGCTTTATCTGGTGCGTGGGCACATCGGGGACGCCGGGCGGATGATCGCCGACCTGATCTCGCGTTCTTCGGGGAAGTTGATGGACGCGTCGACGTTGAAGGAGCCCTATCGCATCGAGGGCAAGAAGACCATGATGTACGAGATCGCCGAGCAGCTGGGGTGGCGGTGTCCTGACGTGATCGTGTATCCCACCGGGGGTGGCGTTGGGTTGATCGGTATTCACAAGGCTTTGCGTGAGATGATCGCGCTTGGGTGGTTGTCGGGGCCCATGCCGCGGTTGGTGGCGGTGCAGTCTTCCGGGTGTGCTCCTATTGTGCGGGCTTTTGCTGCTGGGGCGCGGGAGTCTGAGGCTTGGGTCAATCCCTTCACTGTCGCTTTTGGACTCACTGTGCCGAAGCCGTTGGGGGACTTCTTGATTCTGGACGCGTTGTACGACACGGGTGGGACCGCGGTGGCGGTGGATGATGAGGAGACCCTTGCGGAGCAGGCTCGGTGCGCGCGGTTGGAGGGGGCTTTTGTCTGTCCTGAGGGGGCTGCCGCCTTTCGCGCTGTGCGGTCTCTTCGGGCTGACGGGTGGATCTCTGGGTCTGATTCGGTTGTTGTGTTGAACACCGGGGCGGGGATCAAGTATCCGTCGACGGTGACTGTTGACGCTCCTGTGTTCTCGCCCGGGGATGAGTTTCCGGGACTTTAGGGGCCACCGCCACTGCCTCAAGCGCCGGACAATCGGTCCTTTGTGGAGTGTCAGTCATCTCAACCCGCAGAGTTTCCTCAGCGGGACAAGGGTTTACCGGCTGGGTGTCGGTGGAGGTGGGTGGGGTGAGGCGGTCGCGGAGGGAGTTCTTGGGGACTGGCACGACCGTTGTGGCGCGGGGGAGGCCCATCTCGGGGGTGCCGATGTAGAGGGACTCGGCCTTGTCGATCAGGTGGGTCTCGTGCCAGATGCCCACCGCTTTCCTGGCGAAACCCCTGCTTCTGTTGAACTTCGTCCATCTGGGGCGGTGGCTCGCATCGGGGTTGGCGGCGTAGGCCAGCAGTTTGTCCAGGGACTCCCAGTACTGCAGGATCATCGGGCCACCGGGGCCGACCAGCAGGCGGTAGCCCAGCATGCCCTTGTCCCGCTCGGCGCTCAGTTCGTCGATCATCGGCTTCACCGACAGGAACGT
>CBIMJO010001657.1:0-2450 GCA_966244135.1 uncultured Actinocrispum sp.
CGCCTCATCTCGCGCGCGGTCGCCCAGCTCGTCGCTCCGCAGGCCCGCGACCAACGCCGACCAGTCGTGCAGCGCCGACAAGGCGGGCTGCAACGCCCGGCCCAGCTCGGTGAGTTCGTACTCGACATGGGGCGGCACAACGGGATGCGCGATCCGGCGGACCACCCCGTCGGCCACCAGCGCACGCAGTTGCTGGGCGAGCATCTTCTGGGTGACACCGGGGATCCGGCGTTCCAGCTCGGAGAACCGCAACAGGTCCTGGTCGAACAGGTGGAACAGGATCAGCAGCTTCCACCGTCCTTCCAGGACTCCCAGTGCCCGCTGCAGGTCGGCGGCCGAGCATCGCGGCGCACTTACTTTTTTGTGCGTACTGCCCATTCCGCCAGCTTAGCCTTACGGTCGGCGCATGGATATCGAAACCACCGTTCGCTACCTGCTGGACCGGCTGGAGATCCAGGACGTGATCATGCGCTACGGGCTGGGCCAGGACCTGCACCAGGACAAGGACGGGAATGTGCTGGAACAGTGGGACGACGTGTTCGCTCCACATGCGACAGTCGACTACTCCGCGGCGGGCACACCGGAGGCCGGAGTGTCCTATCGGGACCTCGCGGAGGTCATGCGCGGCAAGGATCTCGCCGGCGGCGGGACGATGGGCCCGCTGCGCAACTGGCAGCACCTCGAAGCCACCAGCACGGTCACCATCGACGGCGACACCGCCACCGCCCAAACCCCGCACCTGCACACCCACAAGGGCCGTTACGAGGACAAGGACGGCTGGAACGTCATCGAGGCCGGCATCTTCCACGACCACCTCGAACGCCTCCCCCAAGGCTGGCGCATCACCCACCGCCGCCTGGAAATCCACTGGCTCGACACCTTCACCACCCAGGCGGGCCCGTTCTGAGTCACCGGCCAGGCAACGGGAAGTACAGCGAACCGTCCTCGGCCTGTGCTTGAATGCCGATTCCGGCCAGGATCTCGATGGCCTGGGATGCCTGGCCCGCGGCCGGGACCACCAGCGCTCGGCCGTCGATGTCCTGGCAGCAGTTTCTGGTGTCGCAGCCTGATGTCCATAGCGTGGTGATGATGTCGGCCATGGATTCGTCTACGCAGGACTGGCGTCCGTTGGCGGAGATGTGACGCTGCCGGTGCTTGACGGTCTGCCCGGATTCACGCTGGTCGCGATTGATCCGCACGACCTGCTCACCGGCGAGCAGCGCTTCCTCCGGCCGGTCGAGCTTGTGCAGGCACAAGCCGCGCAGCCACATCGCAAGGAGCAGGACAGACCGGACGTCGGCAGGTGCTTCAGGCAGCAGCCCCTCGCACAACCCGATCGACTCGTCGGCCGCGGCCAACGCCTGTTCGTAGCGCCTCAACTGCTCCAGGACGCGGGCCCGCATGGCCAGTGAGCACGCCAGCTCATGTCCGCACCGGGCGGACCCGGCAGCCACCCCTCGGCGCGCGACCAGCACAGCCTCATCGACCGCAGTCAGCGCCTCCTCCACCTCCCCGTCGTCGGCCAAGCGCCGAGCCATATGCCACAACGCCTGCGCCAGGAATCCACGAAACCTCGGCAGCACGGTGACGAGCCGCCGCCCGAACTTGACCACGGTGCGGTAGTTCTCCACGTTCTGCTCGGCCCGGCCGATCGTCGGGCCGAGCCAAGTGTCCCTGAGGTCCATCGTCGCCATCCCCCACTCCCAGCGCCTTCTCAGCCACCGCACCAAGTCCCCCGCCGAGCGCCGGTCCGTCCTGCCGGACTGGGCGGAGGCGCTCACCGTCGCGCCGACCGGTGAACTGGTGGTGTCATTCGGCAACAGCCTCGCGGTCTTCGACGCGTGATGCCGGTGTGGTGTCCTCATCATCGGCCGCCGGCCCGGCTTGCCGGCACGTGCGCGACGCTGGACGCGGCCACTGGCTGGGACAGGCCGAACTTGCTGCGGTGGAAGACAAGCGGCAGTGCGTTCTCGGTGTGGGCCGCCGCGTGCAGGCGCAGCAGGACGATGGTGTGGTCGCCGGCCTCGAGGACTTTCTCAATGGTGGTGTCGAACCAGGCTATGCCGTCGTCGAGGGTGGCCGCTCCGGTTTCGGTGAGGGTGAGGTCCAGGCCGGTGAAGCGGGTTTCGGCGGGACCGGCCAGCTGGCGGGCGACCGTGCCGTGGTGGTCGGCGAGGACCGTCACGCCGAGGTGACCGGCCCGGCGGAGGTCCGGCCACGTCCGGGAACCGTTGGCGACAGAGAACGACACGAGCGGCGGCGCCAGGGACACCGACGTGAAGGAGCTGGCCGCCAGGCCAACGATCCGGCCGTCGACCCGCGCGGCGATGGCGACCACGCCGCTGGGGAATGCCCCGAAGACCGCCCGCAGCCGCCCGGGTTCGAGGTCCTCGCCGGCCGAGAACGGGCGGCGGCCGGTCAGCAGCTCGTACAGGATCACCCCGACGGCG
>CBIMJO010001658.1:0-2445 GCA_966244135.1 uncultured Actinocrispum sp.
GGTCGAACACCTTCCGGAACGAGGCGTCCCAGTCGCACCAGATGGTGGTGCCCGAGGTGCGGCGGATAGAACTTCCCCAGTACCAAAGCATGCGAGAACATCAGGCGACCGCCACCCGAAGCGAGGCCCGCCATCCGAAAAGCCCGACGACACACAGGCACAGGAACCCGAAGTACAGCACCCCGGTGAGCCACAACCCTTTGTAGGCGTACAGCGGGATGTAGATGACGTCAGCGGCGATCCACAGCCACCACGACTCGAGCTTCTTCCGCGTCTGCCCCCACGTCGCCAGCAACGACAACACAGTCGTCACGGCGTCGGCCACAGGCACAGTCGAGTCGGTGAACCGCACCAGAACCCAAGTCAGCAAAGCAGTCCCGGCGACCCCAAGCCCCAGCAACACCCACCACTGCAGAGCCGAAGTCCGTGAAACCGAGAGATGGCTGCGCGCGGTCCCGCCACGCAGCCAAGCCCACCAGCCGTACACCGCCAGGGCGATGTAGACGACCTGCAACACCCCGTCGGCGTACAGGCCGGTGGACACGAACAGCACCAAGAAGAAGACGTTGTTGAGGATCCCGATCGGCCAGTTCCACACGTTCTGCCGGGCCACCAGCCACACGCACAACGCCCCGGTGACGAACCCGGCGATCTCACCCCAGCTCAAGGACATGAGCCAAAGTCTGACATCAACAGTTCGTGCTGCTGGTGATCGAGGTGTTGCCGAAGTACGTGACGTGTACGCCGTTGAGCACGACCTTCACTGGCGTGCCACTGTGGCGCTGCTCGTAGTGCAAGTGCGGCCCCGTGGAACCGCCGGTGCTACCTACATTGCCGATGCGGGTGCCAGTACTCACCTGCTGGCCGACGGACACACGGAACTGTGACAGGTGCGCGTACAGCGTCGTCACGCCACCGCCATGGTCCACGACGATGTACTTGCCGTAACTGGTGTTGCCCAGGTCGCGCACTGTGGTGACTTTGCCGGGCGCGCTGGACAGGACGTTCTTGCCGTTGGCGTCGCTGCGTTGGAAGTCGACGGACAACTGCGGGTTGTGGTTGCTGCGGGTGTTGGCGTTCCAGACCTGGCCGCAGTCGAACGGGGTCCGCAGGTTCAGTGCGGCGATTTCGACGTCCGCGGCGGCCGAAACAGCCGGGACGGTGAAGGTGAGCGCGGCGATGACCGCCATGGCGATTTTGCGCATGGATGTCCTCCGGTGCGGGGCAGGGGAGTGACCACCGGCATGTAGGGGGTCCATGCCGGCGGCCTGCCGCGGACTCTCCCGCACCGACGTACAAATTCCATACAACCAGGACAATCCACTCCTGCTGACATGCGCAGACGAGGCGTCCTGGCAGTGGCGGCCTTATCGATCTTGGTCGGCGCCGGTTCGGCGGACGGTTCGTCCAGCTGTAGCAACGACGGAGCCATCCTGTAGGCCCTGTTCGACTGGCACCCCCGAAACGTCATCTTCTTCCTCGGTGACGGCATGGGCACCCAGGAGATCACCGCGGCCCGCTACTACCAGGGCGTGCACAACAAGCTGAACGTCGACCGGATGGCGGTCACCGGGTTCGACACCACGTGGTCGGTCAAGCCCGGCCCGATCGGTGTCGCCCTGAACTACCAGCGGACCCATCCGGACACGCTGATCGTCGTCACCGCGGACCACGGCCACACCAGCCAGATCGTGTCCGAGGACGCGTCCGGCTCCGGCCTGCCGACCTGTTACTCCACCAACGTGACCACGAAGGACGACCAGACCCTCACCCTGACCTACGGCACCTCCTGTTTCGGT
This sequence comes from uncultured Actinocrispum sp., assembly GCA_966244135.1. Taxonomy (GTDB): domain Bacteria; phylum Actinomycetota; class Actinomycetes; order Mycobacteriales; family Pseudonocardiaceae; genus Kibdelosporangium. Next base: position 1,800 of record CBIMJO010001658.1, read on the forward strand.
GGCGACGGCAAGGCCCCGGCCGCGGCCGCGGCCGAGCCAGCAGCACACCGGCACGGTGGTCCCGGTCTGGGGCAACGGTCCCGGCTCATTGGACCTCCTGGGCACCAATGACCACACCAACCTCTTCCACGTCCTGGGTGGGTGACATCGGTTTGACATAGGACTCGAACATATGTTCGGATCCTGGGTCATGCGGTGGGACTCTCAGCGTGCGGATCGTGGGCAACTGGCCTTGCCGGGCTTGGTGCGCACGGTCCGCACGCCGGAGTTCGCCGACATCGTCTTCCACGAGGTGCACGCCAAGTCGGTGCTCAACCGGGTGCCGGGCGCCTCACGGATGCCCTTCGGCTGGACGATCAACCCCTATCGTGGCTGCTCACATGCCTGTACCTACTGCATGGCCGGTGACACTGAGGTGCTGCTGGCGGACGGGCGGACCCGGCAGCTCGGCGATCTCAAGGTCGGCGACGAGATCATGGGCACGCGTCGGCTGGGTGACCAGCGGCAGTACGTACCGACGACGGTCTTCGCGCACTGGACCACCATCAAGCCCGCGTACACCGTCACCCTGCGGGACGGCACCGAGCTGGTGGCCAGTGGTGATCACCGGTTCCTGACCGACCGCGGCTGGAAGCACGTCGCCGAG
>CBIMJO010001659.1:0-2443 GCA_966244135.1 uncultured Actinocrispum sp.
GACGTTCCCCGGCAGCGGCACCTGGCGGCTGTTCGCACAGTTCCAAGTGGACGGTCAGCCGCATGTCGCCGCGTTCACGCTCAATGTGCCCTGAAGTTCCGCCAAGAGGAGAGAACATGAGACCCAAACGCGCCCTGCCCGCGTTCGTGGCGGTGGGGCTCATCGCGGCGAGCCAGCCGGTCGTCGCGGAACCCGCGATCCAAGCCGTCGCCTGCACGGTCGACTACGGCATCACCAGCCAGTGGGACACCGGCTTCGGCGCCAACGTGACGATCAAGAACGTCGGCACCGACGCCATCAGCGGCTGGAACCTCACCTGGACGTTCCCCGACGGCCAGCGGATCACCCAGCTGTGGAACGGAGTCCCGTCGCAGAACGGCGCGTCCGTGTCGGTGCGGAACGTGGACTGGAACGCGAACATCCCGGCGAACGGGTCGGCCGCGTTCGGGTTCAACGGAAGCAAGGGCAGCGCGAACCGGGCACCGACGGACTTCGCGGTGAACGGAACCGCCTGCGTCGGCCCGAACAAGGCGCCCGCGATCGCGTTGACGAGCCCGGCCAACAACTCCAGCTACACCGTCGGCCAGGCCATCCCGTTCGCCGCGACGGCAAGCGACTCGGACGGCACGGTCGCGAAGGTCGAGTTCTACAACGGCACGACGTTGCTGGGCACCGACACCTCCGCTCCGTACCAGTTCAGCTGGACCGGGGCGGCCGCGGGGCAGTACTCGGTGAGCGCCAAGGCCTATGACGACAAGGGCGCGTCCACGGTCTCGTCCCCGGTCGCGGTGACCGTGCTCAGCGCGCCGACGATCCTCGCATCGCCGTCGACCGTCAGTGTCAAGCAGGGTGCTTCGTCCACTGTGGACATCAAGCTCGCGACCCAGCCTTCGTCCGCGGTCACCGTCGCCGTGGCCAGGACGTCCGGCAGCACGGACCTGACCGCCGCACCGGCCCAGCTGACATTCAGCACTACCAACTGGAACACCGGGCAGCCGGTCACGATCTCGTCCGCCAACAACGGCGGTGCCTTGGCGAGCGCGACATTCACAGCCAGTGCCACGGGATACACCTCGGCGACGATCACGGCGTCCGAACTGGACCCGAACACCCCCGAGTACAAAACGGCGTTCCTGGCCCAGTACAACAAGCTCAAGGACCCGACGAGCGGGTACTTCCGCAAGTTCGGCGACCTGCTGGTGCCGTACCACTCGGTCGAGACGCTGATGGTCGAGGCCCCGGACCAGGGCCACGAGACCACCTCCGAGGCGTTCAGCTACTACCTGTGGCTGGAGGCCGCGTACGGGCAGATCCAGGGCGACTGGGCGCCGTTCAACGCCGCCTGGGCATCGCTGGAGAAGTACGCCATCCCGGCGCACGCCGACCAGCCGACGAACTCCAGCTACAACGCGAGCAAGCCGGCCACGTACGCGCCGGAGTTCCCACGGATGGACAAGTACCCGTCACCGCTGGACACCGGGGTCACGGCAGGCCAGGACCCGATCGCGGCGGAGCTGAAGTCCGCGTACGGCAGCGATGACATCTACGGCATGCACTGGCTGGTGGACGTCGACAACACCTACGGGTTCGGGCACTGCGGCGATGGCACGACCGCGCCCGCGTACATCAACACCTACCAGCGCGGCTCGTCGGAGTCGGTGTGGGAGACCATCCCGCAGCCGTCGTGCGAGACGTTCAAGTTCGGTGGCCCCAACGGGTATCTCGACCTGTTCATCAAGGACTCGTCGTACGCCAAGCAGTGGCGGTACACCGACGCGCCGGATGCGGACGCGCGGGCCGTGCAGGTCGCTTACCTGGCCAACCAGTGGGCGACCGCGCAGGGCAAGTCCGGGGACGTCAGTGCCACGGTGAAGAAGGCGTCGAAGATGGGCGACTACCTGCGGTACGCCATGTTCGACAAGTACTTCAAGAAGATCGGCAACTGCACCAGCCCGAGCTGCCCGGCGGGAACCGGCAAGGACAGTGCGCACTACCTGCTGTCGTGGTACTACGCGTGGGGCGGCGCGACCGACACGTCTGCCGGCTGGGCGTGGCGGATCGGTGACGGCGCCAGCCACCAGGGTTACCAGAATCCGTTGGCGGCATACGCTTTGGCCAACGACCCGGCCCTGAAGCCGACGTCGGCCACGGGCGCTTCCGACTGGGCCACCAGCCTGGGCCGTCAGCTGGAGTTCCTGCAGTGGCTGCAGTCCAGCGAAGGCGCGATCGCCGGTGGTGCCACGAACAGCTGGGACGGCCAGTACACCACGCCGCCGTCCGGGACGCCGACCTTCTACGGCATGTTCTACGACCCGCAGCCGGTGTGGCACGACCCGCCGAGCAACCGCTGGTTCGGCTTCCAGGTCTGGGACATGGAACGAGTCGCCTCGTTCTACCAGCAGACCGGCGACGCCCGGGCGAAGAAGATCCTGGACACGTGGGT
>CBIMJO010001660.1:0-2439 GCA_966244135.1 uncultured Actinocrispum sp.
GAGCCGTCGTCGATGATGACGCTGTCCGCTGTCAGCTCCCGCACCTGGCCGTGGACGAGCTTGATGGAGCCGTTCGCGACCAGCTCCGAGGCACCGACGTCGATGTAGTAGCCGGAGCCGCGGCGCAGGTACTTCATGAACAGGCCGGAGTCGTCGTCGCCCCAGTCGAGGTCGAAGCCCGCTTGTTCCAGCCGGGCGTAGAAGTCGGCGTCGCGCTCCTTGATCGCCTGGTACACCGGGATCTGCAGCTGCGGCAGGATCCGGTACGGCAGCGAGGCGAAGATGGTGTCCGCGCGGTCGGTGGTGATGCCCGCGGCGACGGCCCGCTCGGAGTAGAGGTCGCCCAAAGCGATGTCCATCAACGAGTCCGAGCGAACGATGTGCGTCGACGAGCGCTGCACCATCGTCACGTCCGCGCCGTGCTCCCACAGCGCCGCGCAGATGTCGTGCGCCGAGTTGTTGGAGCCGATCACCACGGCCTTGCGGCCCGCGTAACCTTCCGGGCCGGGGTGCTGCGAGGAGTGGTGCTGGTCGCCCTGGAACAGTTCGGCGCCCGGGAACGACGGGACGTTCGGTTTGGCGGACATGCCGGTGGCGAACACGAGCTGTTTCGGGTTCAGGACCACGGTTTCCCCGTCGCGGTCGACCGTGACCGTCCACTGTGAACCTTCGTAGGCCGCGGACTTCACCTCCGCACGGGTCCAGTACGGCACCTCCATCACCCGGGTGTACATCTCCAGCCAGTCCGCGATCTTGTCCTTGGGCGCGAACACCGGCCAGTTCTCCGGGAACTGCAGGTACGGCAGGTGGTCGTACCAGACCGGGTCGTGCAGGCAGAGGCTGCGGTAGCGCTTACGCCACGAGTCGCCGGGCCGGTCGTTGCGCTCCAGCACCAGCGCGGGCACGCCGAGCTGCCGCAGCCGCGCGCCGAGCGCGATACCGCCCTGCCCGCCGCCGATCACCACCACGTACGGCTGCTGCCCGTAGCCGAGCTCAGCCTGTTCCCGCTCGCGTTCCTGCGCCCACGACAGACGGTCCTCGACCGCGCCGTGCCGTACGCCCTTGGGCCGCCGGTCGTGGCGTGGCTCCTCGAAACCCTTCAGCTCATGCAGGGTGGTCAGCAGCGTCCACGCGCCCTCGTCGTTGAGCCGCAGATGGCCCCGGCAACGTCCGGTCGCGGTCTCGAACTCGATCCACGCCTCGACGACCCCATCGCCCTCGGTCGCCGGCTCGGTGGTGCGGAACCCGGCCGGGTCGGCGCCGTCCAGACACGCGCTGAGCAGGTCCGCGACCCCCGCACGGCCCTCGACGGTCTTGATGTTCCAGGTGAACGCCACCAGGTCGCGCCAGTAGCTGTCGGTCGCGAACAGCCCGGCGGCGGCGTCGATGTCGCGGGCCTTGAGGGCCGCCTCGAACCGGTGGAGCCAGGCATCGGCGCGGGCCTGCGGCGACCCGGCGGGCGCCGTGCGATCGATCGTCTGTGTCATCGCCACTCCTCGTCGCTCGGTACACCCCGATCACAGCTCCGAACGGGTGCGGATGGCAACGGTTGCACCGGATTGCACACCCCCGCACCGGGGATGAGGTGATCCCGCACCTGCACCTCCAGGACACCGACGAGCCCGGAGTGCTCCCCACGATCGACTTCCCCGGCCTGCGGTTCTACCAACGGCAGGGATTCCGCACGGCGTGGATCGAACGGAACGCCTTAACCAACGGGCTGAGCTTTGTGCCGGCCGTGCGAATCGGTGACTTCGAATATCGCGACCGCGTCTGGCCGGATTACGACCTGCCCCAGTAGCGTCTGGCAATTCGCCCAGGTCAACGGCGTGCAGGACGGTGCTAGGCGGACCGCTGAACGGCACCTATGCTCGAACGGTGAGCGTGCCGCGGGCAGTGCCGCCCGGTCAGCACCTGCCCACGTATGCCCGCGAGCTCGTGCGGATGCACGACGCGGTCATCGCGGGCAGTAGCTCCGCGTTGCGCCCGCGCGAGATTGTGTCCCGCTCATGGAGCCGCGTGCTCGGTCTGGGGTTGAAGGCCGACGATGTCAACGCCCGGAACTGGTTGAGCGAGGCCGAGATCGGCCGCCGCCGGGAGGCCTCGTCGTTGCGCGAGGTTGTACCGGATCTGGAGACCATCGTGGGCTCGCTGGCCGACGCCTCCCAGTTGCTGCTGGTGGTGACCGACCGCGATGGCGTGATCCTGTGGCGGTCGGGCACGCCCGCGGTCCGCCGCCGGGCCGATGCGCTCGGGTTCTTCGAGGGCGCCGACTGGACCGAACGCCGGGTCGGCACGAACTCCATCGGCACGGCCCTGGCCGAGGCCGCCCCGGTCGAGCTGCTCGCGGGCGAGCATTTCGAGCAGGGCCAACATCCCTGGTACTGCACGGCGACTCCCGTGCACGACCCGCGCTCGGGTGAGCTGCTCGGCGTGATC
>CBIMJO010001661.1:0-2435 GCA_966244135.1 uncultured Actinocrispum sp.
GCGGTCCGCTACCGGGTGGGCGGTGGATCGGGTGGCGCCGTGCGGGCCAACGCGATCAGCAGTGTCGTAACGGCGTTGCCATTCGTGACCGGCGTGACGAACCCCTTCCCTGCCTCGGGCGGAACCGATCCGGAGCCCGACGCGGACGCGATCCGCCGGGGCGTAGGGGAGTTGCGCTCCCGCGGCCGGGCGGTCGCGCCTGCCGACTACGGTTCGATGGCCGTCCGCGCGCCGGGCGCAGAGATCGCGCGGGCACATGGGGTCCCTGGGCTGCATCCGGACTTCGTGGGCAAGCCGATCCCCGGTGTGGTGGGGGTTCTGGTGGTCGCGCCAACCGGCGAGCCGCCGATCCCGACCGCGGCAACCCTGCACGCGGTCGCGAACTTCCTTACCCGCGAAGTGGCCCCGGCCGGGGTCACGGTCGTGGCGGCCCCGGCCGAGTTCCACGACGTGGCGGTGGAGGCCTGGGTGGTCGTGGACGAGGACGAGGACCGCGCCGGAGTCCTGGCCCGTGCGGGCGATGCGCTGACGACGTACCTGGATCCCGTGCGGGGTGGGGAAGACGGAGCGGGGTGGCCGTTCGGCGGCGCGCTCCGGCACACCGCGCTGGTCCGCAGGCTGCTCGCGGTCGACGGAATCCTTGCGGTGTCCCAGCTTTCGCTCACGGTGGACGGGCTGCGGCTGCCGCCGTGCACGGATCACGTTCTGCCGCCGAACACCTTGGTCTGGCCGCGACGGCCGCTGCTGATCCCCGTTGGAGGCACGCCGTGACCTGCGCACCGCAGCCCGCGACCTTCCGCCTGCTCGACGCCTACGTCGGCTGGGACGAACTGGATGTGCGGGACATCGTCGGGTTCGCCGACCCGGACGGCATCCGGCTGGCCTTCACCGGCGATCCCGACGGGCCGAGCCGCAGCCAGCTGCTGCCATGGTTCCCGGACCGGCGGCTGGCGCCCGGCTGCCGGCCATGCGCGTGGTTCCTGATCGCAGGAACCAAGCTCTTGCACCGAGATGCGTGCGGATGGACGCAGGTCCCGGTACGGCTGCACGAACCGTACTCGGTGGCCGCGCGCGGTCACCGGCTCGCGGTCGTCGACTCTGATCGTGTCCTGGTCTGGCGGCGGGAAGGCGAGCAACTCGCGGGCGTGATCCACTTGCGGAACGCCCGCTGGGCCGCGCTGGCGCCCAGCGACAAGGTTCTGGTGGCTCGTAAGGGCAGCACGGACTTGTGGCGGTTCAGTTCCGACGGGCGACCCCATGGGGTCATCCGGACCGGCGCGGCCGGCGAGATCATCGGCCTGCGCACCGGCCCAGGCAAGACGATCTGGTTGCTCACCGAGGACGAAGGACAGCTGCGGATCTATCGCAGCGGTCCCTTTAGGACGTCCACACTGGACGAACTCGCCGAAGCGGTCCCGCCGAGCACACTCGTGTCGGCCGACGACGACGGCTTCTGTTTCAAGGAGAACGGCGTCGAGGGTCCGGTGAAGAACTGCTACACCTGGGAAGGCGAGCCGCGCGAAGCGTCTCCCGAGCCGGTGCAGTACGTGCGGGAAGGCGAGTTCGTCACCGGCATGATCGACAGCGGGATCTCGCGCTGCCGCTGGCATCGGGTCCGGCTCACCGCGGATGTGCCGACGGGCACTGCGGTCCAGGCGCGGATCGTGGTGTCCGAGGACAACCAGTTCGACGAGACCGACTGGCAGACAGCCCCGGCCGGCAGTACCGACTTCCTGGTCGACCAGCCACCGGGCCGGTTCCTGATGCTGAGCCTGCGGTTGACCGGCGACGGCACAGCGACCCCGGTCGTGCGCCGGGTCCGGCTCGACTTCCCGCGCGTGACCAGCGCGGACCTGCTGCCGCCCGCCTTCCGTGAGGACCCAGCCGCCGACGACTTCACCGAGCGGTTCCTGTCGTTGTTCGACGCCTCGCTGGCCGAGATCGACCGGGTGGTCGAGCGTTACCCAGCCCTGCTGGATCCGGCCGGTGTGCCGGACCGGGTCTTGCCGTGGCTGGCCGGGTTGCTGGGCCTGTCGTTCGAGTCGGGGTGGGACGCCGAGACGCGGCGCAAGCTGATCGCCGAGGCACCGGAGCTGTACCGGCGGCGCGGCACACCTTGGGCCCTGCAACGGGCGATCGAGATCGTGTTCGACCGGACACCGGTGATCAACGAGCTGGCCACCGACCGCCGCTGGGCGCACACCGGCGGAACAGGTCCCGGCCTCGGCTCGGTCCGGCTGTTCGGCCGGTCCTCGGCCCGGTTCCGGATCGGCCGGTCGGCGCTCGGCGCGGCTCCGCTGAAAGCCTTCGGTGATCCGGCGAACGACCCGCTGAGCGAGCATGCCCACCGGTTCAGCGTGTCCCTGCCCGCGGGGTCGGCCGACGAGAAGGCGTTGCGCCGCTTGGTGGATCGCCAGGCACCGGCGCACACCGTC
>CBIMJO010001662.1:0-2435 GCA_966244135.1 uncultured Actinocrispum sp.
ACAAGCCCGGGTCGTTCAAGGCGCGGATGTCGGTCGCGGGCAACAAGTCGATCATCGCGTTCGCGCGGGACAACGGTGTGCCGGTCGAGGTCTGCGGCAAGCTCGTGGTCGCCACCTCCGAGGACGAGCTGCCCGCGTTGTACGTGCTGGCGCAGCGGGCGACCGAGAACGGCGTGCCCGCAAAACTGATCTCCCCCGCCGAGGCCAGGGACTACGAGCCCGAGGTGTCCTGTGTGGCCGCGCTTCGCGTGCACAGCACCGGGATCATCGACTTCCCCGCCGTGTGTTCCGCCCTGGTCCGCAAGCTGGTCGCGGCCGGGGCCGAGCTGCGACTGTCCACTCCGGCCTTGGCGATCCGGTCGCGGGACGGCCGGGTTGAGATCGCGACGGGGTCGGAAATCGTGCGCGCGGACGCCCTCGTGAACTGCGCGGGGCTGCAGAGCGACCGGGTCGCGCGGCTGGCCGGATTGACGCCGCAGGCCCAGATCGTGCCGTTCCGCGGCGAGTACTACGAACTGCGGCCCGAGCGGCGGCATCTCGTGCGCGGACTCATTTATCCGGTGCCGGACGCCGCGCTTCCGTTCCTGGGCGTGCACCTGACCCGGATGCTGGACGGGAGTGTCCACGCCGGACCGAACGCCGTGCTTGCCTTGCGGCGTGAGGGATATCGGTGGCGGGATGTGTCCATTGGCGACATGGTCGAGACCGCCCGGTTCACCGGTGCCTGGAAGCTGGCCCAGAAGTACGGCCGGACCGGGGTCGACGAGGTGCTGCGGTCGTTGTCCCGCAAGCGGTTCGCCGCGAGCCTGGCACGGCTGGTGCCCGCCGTGCAAGCGTCGGACCTGGTCCGCTGCACAGCCGGGGTGCGCGCACAGGCGTTGCTGCCGGACGGGTCCCTTGTGGACGACTTCCTGATCGAGACCGCGCCCCACCAGGTGCACGTGCTGAACGCGCCCTCCCCCGCGGCCACCAGCGCGTTGGAGATCGCCAAATACGTGGCCGACCAAGTCAAATCTTGACCACCGGGGACAGTGGGTGTACGAACGCACTACCGCCGCATTGACCCTGCGGAGGTATCTGTGTCCAGCATGTCCCGGCGAACGGTACTTGGCGCTTTCGCCGCCGTTCCTTTGCTTGCCAGCACTGCGAATGCCGACGTCGGCGCGCAGAGTGTGCTGTGGGACGGCGATCCCGGCCGTGGCACCGGAGTCTTCGACGGCCTGGAGAAGGCCCCGGGCAACATCACCGTTGCCAACGACCCGAAAGGCCAGTTCGGCAAGACGTTCCGCTACGAGACCTGGGACAACCCGGACGGCACCAAGGAACGCTGCGAGAGCCGTGGGCTGCGCAAACCGGACGGTTCGGTGCTGCGGATCAACGACTCCTACCTTGGCAAGACGCTGTACATCGGCTGGCGCGGGCTCTGGCAGGTCAACCCGGACGCCGGCAAGTGGATCGCGGTGTACCAGCTGCACGTGTCCGGAGTGAGCGGGTCGCAGGTGAACGTGGGACCGTTCGTGCTGCGCACGCTCGGCGACGGGAAGCTGTACTTCCAGCACATCTCACCGGACGGCGCGGACCGGCACCTGTGGTCGGCGTCGTTCCCGGTGAACTCCTGGAACCGGTTCGCCATCGGGTTCAAGCTCTCCCGCGGCAACGACGGCTGGTGCGAGTTCTACTACAACGGGACCCTGCAGACGTTCAGCAACGGCCAAACCCGTTATCCGGGCCCGACGATCTGGGGCGACCACGTCAACCACAAGTGGGGCGTGTACCGGTCCGGCGGGAACAGCGGCCACGCCAACGCCTACCTCAACGGAGCCCGCCTCGGCACCAGCTACACGGACGTCACGCTGTAACCATGAGAAAGGGCGGGCCGGCCGGCCCGCCCTTTCTCGGTTACTTGGGTTCGAGGACCTCGATACCGCCGAGGCCGGGGCGCAGCGCCTCCGGGACCACGACGGAACCGTCGGGCTGCTGGTGGTTCTCCACGATCGCGACGATCCACCGGGTGGTGGCCAGCGTGCCGTTGAGCGTGGCGGCGGTCTGCGGCTTGCCGTCCTCGTCGCGGTACCGGACGCCCAGGCGGCGGGCCTGGAACGTGGTGCAGTTCGAGGTGGAGGTCAGCTCGCGGTAGGCGTTCTGCGAGGGAACCCAGGCCTCGCAGTCGAACTTCCGCGACGCGCTGGTGCCCAGGTCGCCCGCGGCGGTGTCGATCACCCGGTACGGCACGCCGATCTTGGCCAGCATCTGCTCCTCCCACCCCAGCAGGCGCTCGTGCTCGGCGTCCGCCTCGGCGGGCTTGCAGTAGGAGAACATCTCGACCTTGTCGAACTGGTGCACCCGGATGATGCCGCGGGTGTCCTTGCCGTACGAGCCGGCCTCGCGCCGGAAGCACGACGACCAGCCCGCGTACCGGCGGGGACCGGTCGACA
>CBIMJO010001663.1:0-2434 GCA_966244135.1 uncultured Actinocrispum sp.
ATCACCGGCACGGTGCGCAACGTGGTGGACCCGTCCTGGTTCTGCTACAGCGAGGACAAGAAGTTCCTGTTCTGCCCCAACGAGTCCGGCACCGGACGGGTCAGCTCGTTCAGCCTGTCCGACCCGGCCAGGCCGGTGCTGGTCAACTCGCAGCCCACGAAGGGCGGCGGGCCGACCCACCTGACCCTGTTCAAGGGCTCGCTGATCGCGGCGAACTACAACGACGGCAAGGTGTCCGTGCTGCCGGTCGGCGCGAACGGCCGGATCGGCGCGGCCACGGACGTCGTGACGCACAAGGGCGACAACCGGGCCGCGCACGCCCACCAGACGGTCGCCGACCCCAGCGGGAAATGGCTGGTGTCGGTGGACCTCGGCGCGGACTCGGTGTACGTGTACGCCTTGGAGAACGGGAAACTCAAGCAGAACCAGCAGCTCAAGCTGCCGGTCGGCCTGGGCCCGAGGCATGTCGCGTTCCACCCCGATGGGAAGTTCGCCTACATCCTGGGCGAACTGCAGTCCAAGGTCACGGTGGCGGCCTGGGACGCGACGGCCGGGAAGCTGACTCCCGGCCAGGTCATCAGCACCCTGGGCGGCGCAACACCGCCGGAGAACTACCCCGGGGAGATCGCCGTCTCCGCCGATGGCCGGTTCGTCTACGCCTCCAACCGGGGCCACAACAGCATCGCCATGTTCTCGGTGGACGCGACCGGCAAGCAACTGTCCTTTGTGTCCACCACTCCTTGTGGTGGGGTGTGGCCGCGGCACTTCACCCTGGACCCGGCCGGGCGCTGGATGTACGTGTCCAACCAGCAGTCCAATACGGTGAACTGGCTGCCGCGCGATCCCGCGACCGGAAAGCTCGGCGCCTCAGCGGGTTCGGTGTCCGTCGGCAACGTGGCCATCGTTTCCTTCAAGTAGTCCCAGGTGGACGCGCCCTCATGACCGGGAGGGCGCGTCCACCTCATTGGTTTAGACCCTTGTGCCGATGAATGGTCCGTTCTAGAGTCGCGCATATTGCTGAGGGTGAAACGCACGTTGCGTCAGATGCAACCGGAGGAATGATGAAGATCAAAGGTGTGCTGGCGGCGGCGGTTGTGGGCGCGATGGTTGTCGGCTGCGGGCCACCGCAGGCATCGAACAACCAGCCGCAGCAGTCGGGGGCGGCGGGCCAGCCGGTCGGCGAGATGACCGGCGACCTCAAGGTGTGGCTGTTCCAGGAGGCCAGCAACGCGCCGAAGGAAGCCACGGTGGCGGCGGCCAAGAAGGAGTTCGAGGCGGCGCACCAGGGTGTCACGGTCACCGTCGAGTACCTGCCGGTGGACGGCCGCGCGAACCGGTTCAACGGTGCCTTCAACGACAAGAACTCCTCGCCGGACGTGGCCGAGTTCGGCAACACCGACCTGGCGGGATACACCGCCTCCAACGGTTTCGCCGACCTGACTTCGGATCTGGCCGCCTGGGGCGACGGCAAGGACCTGATCCCGTCCGTTGTGGACACCGCCAAGGTCGGCGGCAAGACGTACGGCATCCCGTGGTTCACCGGGACGCGAGCGCTGTACTACCGCACGGATGTGTTCAAGGAGCTCAACCTGACCCCGCCGAAGACGTTGGCGGAGCTGACCGAGACGGCGCGCAAGATCCGCCAGGCCAAGCCGGACCTGTACGGCATCTCGGTCGGCGGCAAGTACACCTATGCCGCGCTGCCGTACGTCTGGGCCAACGGCGGGGACGTCGCCAAGCAGGACGGCGGCAAGTGGACCTCGGCGATCTCCAGCCAGCAGGCCAAGGACGGGCTCAAGCAGTACACCGAGCTGATCAAGGACGACATCTGCCCGCCCTCGGCGTGCGCGCAGTTCACCGGCACCCAGTCGGTCGCCGCCTTCGCCGGTGGCAAGGCGGGCATGACGATCGGCGGTGACTTCAACCGCAAGGCCGTCGAGGCCGGCACGGTGAAGGGCAACTACGCGGTGGTCCCGTTGCCCGGCAAGGAGTCGGGCAAGATCGCGCCGGCCTTCGCGGGCGGCAACCTGCTCGGCGTGTTCCGGGCCAGCAAGAAGTACACGCTGGCGCTGCAGTTCATCGAGCTGCTGGGCGGCAAGCAGTACCAGCAGAAGATGTACACCGCGATGGGCAACCTGCCGACGTTCAAGGACGTTCAGGCCTCGGTGGCGAGCAGCGACAAGTTCCTGGAGCCGTTCGTGCAGACCGCCCAGGCGGGCACCAGGTTCGTCCCGGCCACCCCGGCCTGGACCAAGATCGACGCGCAGAACGTGATCCCGACCGCGCTGCAGCAGGTGATCACCGGAGCGGCGACGGTCGACGCGGCCGCGGAGACGGCCGCCGAGGAGGCCCCGGAGACCACCGCCGCACCGCCGCGGCCCTGTCGGGCAAAATGCTTTCGCGGTGGGCGATCGCGGTCACAGGTGACCCGAAT
>CBIMJO010001664.1:0-2428 GCA_966244135.1 uncultured Actinocrispum sp.
CGGGGGCACGCGGGGCGGGAACTGGTGGGGTTGCTGGGGGCGTATGCGGGGCGGGGTGATGTTGTGGTGCTTGGGGTGGTGCGGGGTGGGGTGGCTGTCGGGGTTGAGGTGGCGCGGGGGCTGGGGGTGGGGATGGCGCCGTTCCTGGTGCGCAAGCTGGGGGTGCCGGGGCGGGAGGAGCTGGCGATGGGCGCGATCGCGAACGGGGTGGTGGTACTCAACGACGACATCGCGGAGCGGGTGGCCGATGCCGACCTCGATCGGGTGATCCGGCAGGAGACCGAGGAGCTGGAGCGGCGGCGGGAGGCGTACGGGGCGAAGCCGGTGGACGTGGCCGGCCGCACGGTGATCCTGGTCGACGATGGGCTGGCCACGGGGGCGAGTGCGCGGGCGGCGGTGGAGGCGCTCCGGAAACAGCGTCCGGCGAAGATCGTGCTGGCCGTGCCGACCGCGCCCCGGGAGACCGTCGAGGAGTTCCAGGCCCTGGTGGACGAGGTTGTCTGCGCGTACACGCCCGAGCCGTTCGCGGCCGTGGGGCAGGCGTACCGGGACTTCGCTCAGATCAGCGACCGGGAGGTGCGCCGGCTGCTTCGGTAGAATGGCGCTGTGCCGCGAGTGAGGATATTGGTGGCCATCGGGCTGCTCGCGGCGCTGGTGGCTGCGGCCTTCGTGCTCCCCGTTCCCAAGCCCGACGAGGTCCGCGCCTGGGCGCTCGGCGCGGCGGGTGACGCGGCTGTCCTGCTGATGTTCGCGACGTACGTGTTCGCGACGCTCATCCCCATTCCCCGCACGGTGTTCTCGCTGGCGTCCGGGTTGCTGCTCGGGCCGGTGGTCGGCGTGCTGGTGGCGATCACGGCCACCGCGGTCAGCGGGCTGATGAGCTTCGCGCTTGCCCGGTGGGTGTTGCGCGGGATGGTGCAGCGGCACATGGACCGGCCCAAGGTGAAGACCCTGAACGAGCGGCTGTCCGGCGGCGGCTGGATGGCGGTGGCGTCGCTCCGGCTCATCCCGGTGGCGCCGTTCCTGCCGGTGAACTACACGTGCGGGGTCCTGCACGTCCGCACCTGGCCGTACCTGATCGGCACGGTCCTGGGCTCACTGCCCGGGACGATCGTGGCGGTGGTGGTCGGGGACACGCTGACGAACATGCCCCCGACCGTGGTGGTGCTCATGGCGATCCTCGCGATCGCCGGGCTGGCGGGCCTGTGGTTCGCCACCCGCCGGCCCAAGGAGAATTCACACAGCGGAACGTCAGTCGATCAGCTCGACCAACCGGTCGAGTGACTTGCGCAGGTCGCCCTGGAGCGTCTTGCCCACGGCCGCCGAGATCGGGCCGAACATCCCGGGCCCGGTGAACTCCACGTCCAGCTCACCGGTCGACCCGCCGGCCGAGGGCACCAGCTTCAGCTCCAGCGACGCCTTCACGCCCGCCTTGCCCTCACCGGCCAGCGCGATCCCGTTCGGTGGATCGTAGGACGTGACCGACCAGGTGATCCGGTTGCGCAGGCCCTTCACCGACACCACCGATGTCAGCACTGTGCCCGTCCTGATCTCGCTGGGCACCTCGCCCCGCCAGCCCTCGTGCAGAGCGAGCCACTCCCCGAACCTGCTCAGGTCCGAGGCGGTCGCCCAGGCTCTCTGCGGGTCCACGGGCATCGCGGCGGTAACGCTCACTTTGGCCACGGCATCCTCCTTACGGTCGGAAGGACGGTACCGCCAAACAGCGCATCGCGCGCGGACAAACAGTGGGCAAACTAGGCGCTAACGCGTGTATACCGGTCACGCCACCAGGCGGCGCGATCCGGGGATGCCTCGAATGCCGTGAAGACCGGCTGCGGCGGCCCGGCCGGCACCGGGAGGAAACCGTCCACCGGAACCAACGGCGTCTCAACGACATCCCCGGTCAACAGCGACAAAGTGCCCAGCCCGCAAGCGAAATCCAGCTGCGGCAACGCGCCGGCCAGCGCCAGCTGTGCGGACAGCCCCACCGACGTCTCAAGTGCCGACGACACAACACAAGGCAGTCCAGTGGCCTCGGCGACCCGCAGTGCTTTTCGCACGCCGCCCAGCGGCGTGCACTTGATGATCGCGATGTCCGCCGCCCCGGAAACGGCGACCTCCAACGGGTTCTCGGCCCGCCGGATGGACTCGTCCGCGGCGATCCGCACGTTCACCCGGCGTCGCACCGCCGCCAGTTCGGCGATCGACTTACAAGGCTGCTCAACGTATTCGAGCCCGCCCGCGGCCCGGTCGAGCGCCCGGATGTGCACCACCGCGGTGTCCACATCCCACACCGCGTTCGCGTCGATCCGGATCTTTCCGTTGGGCCCCAACGCATCGCGGACGGCCTCGACCCGCGCGACATCCTCGCCGAGCGACCGCGGATGGTCCGCGACCTTGACTTTCGCGGTGGAACACCCGGATCCCA
>CBIMJO010001665.1:0-2424 GCA_966244135.1 uncultured Actinocrispum sp.
CAGCGCCATCAAGACCTACACGCTGTCCTTGACCGCCGAGCCCGCCGCACAGAAACAACTGCGCGACCTGGCCGGGCGGCAACGGACCAACGCGGTGGCCACCTGGTCGGTCGCCAGTACCCAGCTCGACCAGGTGAACATCGACGCCGGCTATGGCCACCAGCACGTGTTCCTGCCCGCCGACCCCGGCAGCGGGGCGTTCACCTCCGACGGTTCCCCGGAAGGAAGCGGAAGCCGATGATCCGCAAGGCCGCAGCGCTGTTCGTGTTCGTGCTGGCTTTCCTGCTGTCCGGCGGGATCGCGTATGCGCATGGCGGGCCGATCAAGCTGGACGTGCACGGCGACGGTGGCCAGGGTGTCAACGTCACCGTGACGTACAAGAACGACGGGCACATGGTCCCCGACGAGGTACAGATGACGTACACCGCGATCTCATCGGACAACAAGACCATCGGCCCGGTCAAGCTGGTCGCGTCCGCCGAGGGCCAGTCCTTCTACACCAGCGCCGAACCGCTGCCCGTCGGCACCTGGACCATCACCGTCACCGCCACGCACCCTTCCCCGGCACAACAATCGGTTGCGGTGATTTCCAAGGCCCTTCCGGTCCGGACCACGGCGGCCATTGTGGACGATGGCCCCGACCCGATGTTGATCACGCTCTCCATCGGGGTGCCGGTCGTCCTGGCGTGTGTCGCGTTCTTCGTGCTACGCCGACGCCCCGCCCGCTAGCGCGGCCACGACCCGGTCTGCGGTGTCCACACTGGACTGCGGGTTCTGGCCGGTGATCAGGGTGCCGTCCACCACAACGGTCTTCGACCACGGCGGCCCGGGCTCGACGACCGCGCCCAGCTCCCGCAGCCGGGTCTCGACGAAGTACGGGGTCTTCTCGCCCGTGCCGCCGTTGAGTTCCTCGGTGTCGCTGAACACGGTCAACCGCTTGCCCGCGAACGCGAACTCGCCGTCGACCGCCGTGCTCAGCAAGGCCGCACCGCCGTGGCACAGCGCGGCGACGACCTTGTCGCCGGCGGAGGCCGCGCGCAGCAGCCGGGCGAGGTCCTTGTCCACGGCCAGGTCGGTCATCGGGCCGTGGCCGCCCGGGAGGTACACGGCGTCATAGTCCTCAATGGACACATCCGCGAGCACCAGCGGCTTGGCCAGTTCGTCGGCGATGCCGTCGAGGTACTCGGTGAACGGCGGGTTGGCGCTGTTCTGGTCGACCGGCGGCTCCGCGCCGCCCGGGGTGGCGATGTCGATCCCGATGCCCGCCCCGGTGAGGATCCGGTGCGACTCGGCCACCTCCTCGGCCCAGAAACCGGTCGGGTGACGGGTGCCGTCGGACATGATCAGGTGGTCCGCGCCGGTGAGCACCATCAGGACCTTGGCCATTGTCTTCTCCTTCGTGTTGCCGATGATCACGACAACCGCCATTCCATCAGGAATCATCCGTTAAGCTCGGATACGTCATAACTATTCTTATCGCCGCGGAGTTGCATGCCGAACCTCGACCTGCTCGCCACGTTCCTGGAGATCCACCGCAGCGGCTCGATCACCGCGGCCGCGGCGAGGCGTGGGCTGACCCAGCCAGCGGTCAGCGGCCAGCTGGCGAAACTGGAGCAGGAGCTGGGCGTTCAGCTGTTCGTCCGGTCCCTCAGCGGCGTCACGCCGACCGCGCACGCCGACGACCTCGCCGCCCGGGCCGGCCCGCACCTCGACCAGCTCACCGCCGAGCTGACCACCGCACCGGCGCCGGCCGGGGTCGTGCGCATCGGCGGTCCGTCGGAGTTCATGGCGGCCCGGCTCGTGCCCACCCTGGCGCCGCTGACCACCCGCGGCCTGCGCCTTCACATCAGCCTCGGCCTGACCGAGGACCTGCTCATCGACCTGCAGAACGACCGCCTGGACCTGGTGCTGTCCACGATCCGGCCCCGGCACAAGGGCATCGTCGCGACAACGTTTGCCGACGAGGAGTTCGTGCTCGTCGGCCCGCCACCACTGGCCCGGACCGTCGACACCACGCGGCTGGCCGAAGACCCCGTCCGTGCCCTCGCGCACCTGCCCCTGGTCGCCTACGCGGAGAACCTGCCGATCATCCGCCGTTACTGGCGAACCGAGTTCGGCCACAAACCCCCGAACCCCACCTCCGTCATCGTCCCGGACCTTCGCGCGGTCCTGGCCGCGGTGATCGCGGGCGCCGGGATTTCGGCGCTGCCCAGGTACATCGCCGAGCCCGCCCTCACCGCGGGCTCGGTCGAGCTCCTGCACCAGGCGCGGGTGGGCCCACTGAACACCTCGTTCCTGGCCACCCGCGCCAACGCCCTCACCATCCCGGCGATCGCCCTGGTCCACGACCACCTGATGGCCCGATCCGGTGCACTGGGCTCACTCTGAGTCAGCCAGCCAGTGGCCGTGGATGCCGGCGGGGAC
>CBIMJO010001666.1:0-2421 GCA_966244135.1 uncultured Actinocrispum sp.
CATGGCTGGTCTCTCGGGGCCTGACCGCCGGCGCGATCATGGGCGGGCTGACGTATGTCCTGTCTGGACTCCAGCCCGCCCTCAGAGCCGTCATCGCCGGGGTGGGCGGCAGCGGGCTGCGGTTCGTGGTCACCCTCGGCCGGATCCTGGACGAGTCCGGAGTCCGGCCGCTGCCGCCGCGCCCGGCCCTGCAGCCGGACGGCCACGACCTGATCCTGCGGGACGTGACCTTCGCCTACGGCCCGCACGCCGAACCGGTGCTGCGGGATCTCGATCTGACCGTCATGGCCGGTGAACACCTGGCGGTGGTCGGGCCGAGCGGGATCGGGAAGTCCACTTTGGCCAGTCTGGTCTGCGGGCTGCGCCGCCCCAATTCGGGAACCGTGCAGCTGGGCGGGGTTCCGGCGCGGGAGGCCGTCCCCGAGACTCGGGTGCTGATTCCCCAAGAGGCGTACGTATTCACTGGGACGTTCCGCGAGAACGTGACTTACCTACGGGCGGACGCGGCGAACGCGGAGATCCACGCGGCGGTGGACGCGGTGGGTGCGCGGGAACTGGTCGACCGGATCGGCTTCGGCGAGGCGTTCAACCCCGCGGAACTGTCCGCGGGGGAGCGGCAGCTGATCGCGCTGGTGCGCGCATACCTCTCCACCGCACCGGTCGTGGTGCTGGACGAGGCGACCTGCCACCTCGACCCGGTCGCCGAGCGGCGCGCCGAGCTGGCGTTCACCCAGCGCCCTGGGACGCTGATCGTGGTGGCCCATCGGATCAGCTCGGCGCGGCGGGCCGAGCGGATCCTGGTGCTCGACGGGGTCAACGCGGCCGTCGGCGACCACGCCACACTGCTGGCGACGTCACCGCTCTACCGGGACCTCTGGGGGCACTGGGCTTGCTCACAACCAGCCCGCCTCACGGACGATGCGGATGGCGTCGATCCGGGTGCGGGCACAGGTCTTGTTCATCACCTTGGACAGGTAGTTGCGCACGGTCCCCTTGGACAGCGACAGCCGGGAGGCGATCTCCGGTCCGGAGGCACCGTCGGCGGCTAACCGCAGTACTTGCAGTTCCCGTGGGGTGAACGGGTTCGGTCCGGCGGACAGCGCGGCCACCGCCAGGCCCACGTCGATCACCTGGTCTCCCCGGAACACGCCGCGGATGGCCTGCAGCAGGCGGTCGGCCGAGGTGTGCTTGTCCACTACCCCAAGCACCTCGGTGGAGAGCACCTGCTGGATCAGGCCGGGCGGCTTGGCCGCGGCCAGCGCGACCACCTGTGTGTCCGGTAAGCAGTCCCGCAACTGCTGGACGAGTTTCAGCCCGTGCGAACCGGGCCGGTCTATGTCGATGACCGCGACGGCCGGACGGATCCGGGCCGCGACCGCGACCACCTTGTCATCGCATTTCAGGTCGGCGACCACCTCCATGTCGTGCTGATCGGATAACAACGTCACAAGTGCGTCGCGTAACAGGTCCATGTCCACGACCAACAGCACACTGATCAGGCGCGGTTCGGTGGCCGCGCTCCGGTATACCTCCGGGCTCATCTGGGGCCCTGCCGACATCATCCCTCCCGTCGGAGTGCAGTCAGGCGTGCACTCCATGCGACGGATAGATACGGCGGGGGCATATGGCCGTTACCGAGCAGTCGGACAGGCGGATTCGTGCTCATGCGAACGGAGTAGTCGTCACACCAGCCGATCTTTGAGCAGTTCGATGTCCTCGCTGCTCATCCCGGCTTTGGTGAGGTATTCGCGGGCATTGAGCCGTTCGAGGGTGGCCAGCAACGAATCGCGGGCGGTCGTACCGGAACGGGCGATCAACTTCTCGATCACCGCGGTCTGGTCGGCCAGGTTCAGATCCACCCAGGCCGGCCGGAGCCGGTCGGTGCTCAGCGCGTGGTCGGCGGCGATCGCCTCCGGTTCGACATCGGCGAGCGCGAGCAGGACCAGTGAGACCAGCCCGGTGCGGTCGCGCCCGGCGGCGCAGTGCAACAGCACCCCGCCCGGCTCGGCGTGCGCGATCGCGGTGCAGACCTCGGCGATCCGGTGCGGGAAGCGGTCCAGGAACGGCGTGTAGTACAGCGGGGTGCAGCTCGTGTAGTCGCCGGTCTCGCCGTGCTTGTTCCAGAACTCCTCGTCGGACAGGTCGTCCAGGGCGATGGTCAGCTCGGTGATCCCGGCGGGTTCGACACCGTCCAGCATCTCGTGGTCGCCGCGCAGGTCGATGCGCGTGCGGATGCCGTAGTCGTGGACCTTGGCCCACGTCTGCTCGGAGAAGCGGTCCGGGTTGTCCGACCGGACCACTGCGCCCCAACGGGTCTGGCCGCCGGTGCGACGCGGCAGACCGCCCAGGTCGCGCGCGTTGTAGCAGCTGTCCCAGTCGAGGTGCCGTTCGACAGTCATGCCGCCCAGCATGCCTCAGACC
>CBIMJO010001667.1:0-2420 GCA_966244135.1 uncultured Actinocrispum sp.
GCTCCCGCATCGTGGTGTCGCCGAACATGCGGGCCTTCTCGGCCATCATGTAGCCCTCCGCGTGCCGGTAGCGGTCACCGTCCACAGTGAACTCGACCGGGAACCACTGGCTGAGCACCCACTTGCCCACGGCGTGCCCGGGCGCCGGCGTGTGCCCCCAGAAGAACAGGAACTCCGGGGTCGCTCCGGCGCTCATGCGGTCGATCAGCTGCTGACGGTCCATGACGCCGAAGGTAATGGTGACCACCGACAATTCTCGCGTACTTTTCGACGGTGACCATTTCCTCGGCGACCACCAAGCAACGACCCGTCGGCGAGATGCTGCGGCACTGGCGGGAGCGGCGCCGGCTCAGCCAGCTCGACCTGGCCAGCCAGGCGGACATCTCCACGCGGCACCTGAGCTTCGTGGAGACCGGCCGGTCGGCGCCGAGCCGGGAAATGGTCCTGCACCTGGCCGACGAGCTGGACGTGCCGCTGCGCGACCGCAACCGGCTGCTGCTCGCGGCCGGGTTCGCGCCGGTCTACGGCGAGCGGGACCTCGACGCGCCCGAGATGGCCCCGGTGAAGGCCGCCGTCCGGCAGGTTCTCGCAGGTCACGAACCCTATCCGGCGGGTGTGGTGGACCGGCGGTGGAATCTGGTGGACGCGAACAAGGCGATGCTGATGTTCACCGAGGGCGTACCGGCGTCCCTGCTGGACCCGTTGAACGTGCTGCGGGTCAGTCTGCACCCCGACGGGCTCGCGCAGCGGATCGTCAACCTGGGGGAGTGGCGGGCGCACCTGCTCGGCCGGTTGCGCCGGGAGATCGCCGTGACCGCGGACGCCGACCTGATCGCTTTGAACGCCGAGCTTTCCGAGTACCCGGGTGGGGCCGACGAGCCGCAGCTAGACAACGACGTCGCGGTGCCGTTGCGCATCCGGCACCGCGACCTCGAGCTGTCGTTCATCAGCGCGGTGGCGACCTTCGGCACGCCCGCGGACATCACCGTGGACGAGCTGTCGATCGAGCTGTTCTTCCCGGCCGACGCCGTGACATCGGACTTTCTCAGAAAATAACGACGGACCGCAGCACGTCGCCCTGGTGCATCTTGTGGAAGGCCTCCTCGACGCCGTCCAGCGCGATCTCCTCGGTGACGAACGCGTCCAGGTCCAGCCGGCCCTGCTGGTAGAGGTCGACCAGCAGCGGGAAGTCGCGGGACGGCAGGCAGTCGCCATACCAGCTGGACTTCAGCGAGCCGCCGCGGCTGAAGAAGTCGATCAGCGGCATCTCCAGGCGCATGTCCGGCGTCGGCACGCCGACCAGGACGACGGTCCCGGCCAGGTCACGGGCGTAGAACGCCTGCGTCCACGTCTCCGGGCGGCCCACCGCGTCGATCACCACGTCCGCGCCGAACCCGTCGGTCAGGTCCTGGATCGCGGTGACCACGTCGCCGTCGCGGGCGTTGATCGTGTGCGTGGCCCCGAACCCCTTGGCCCACTCCAGCTTGCGCGGGTCCACGTCCACCGCGATGATCTTGGCCGCGTTCGCGATCCTGGCGCCCGCGATGGCCCCGTTGCCCACGCCGCCGCAGCCGATCACGGCCACCGAGTCGCCGAGACCCACGTTGCCGGTGTTGATCGCGGCGCCGATCCCCGCCATCACCCCGCAGCCGAGCAGGCCCACCGCCGCGGGCCGGGCCGACGGGTCGACCTTTGTGCACTGTCCGGAGTGGACCAGCGTCTTCTCCGCGAACGCGCCGATCCCCAGCGCGGGGGACAGCTCGGTGCCGTCGGTGAGCGTCATCTTCTTCGAGGCGTTGTGCGTGTTGAAGCAGTACCAAGGCTTTCCCCGGCGGCACGCCCGGCAGGCGCCGCACACCGCGCGCCAGTTCAGCACCACGAAGTCGCCGGGCTCCAGGTCGGTCACGCCCTCGCCGACCTGCTCCACGATCCCCGCCGCCTCATGCCCGAGCAGGAAGGGGTAGTCGTCGTTGATGCCACCCTCGCGGTAGTGCAGATCCGTGTGGCACACCCCGCAGGCCAGCACCTTCACCACCGCATCCCCGGGCCCGGGATCCGGTACGACGATCGTCGTCAGCTCGACCGGCTCACCCTTGCTCCGCGAGATGACACCCCGGACCTCAGCCACATCTGCCTCCACACTCGCCTCGTTGCGTCCGATCACCGAGTAGACATGGTTCCCCGGCCCCCTGTCGAGAGCTGAACCCGGCCCAACCGAGCGATCACCCCAAAACCCGTTGCGCATCAAGAAACCCACCCCCACGTGTCGCACTTTCCTCCGGCCCGTGTCTCACGTTCGTCCGTGGTGTGGTGTGGTGAGCACGGAGCGCGGTTCGGTTTTACGTGGGTGGCGGCGGCCTTAAGCTCGCTGCGCGGCAGGTCCAGGGCCAGCCGCGATCTGGTGTGGACCTCAGGCCGAG
>CBIMJO010001668.1:0-2416 GCA_966244135.1 uncultured Actinocrispum sp.
ACGGGCCGAGCTCAAGGAGGTCTACCGCGCCCTGGCCGGGGCCGGCGAGATCACCGGCGACCTGCTGTTCGGGCTGGTCGAGAGCGTGATCATCGTCCGCCGGGAGAAGCCGCCCGCCGAGGGGTTCGCGGCGGCCGGGGCGGACGCGGCGCTGCGGGTCGCCGGCTGCCCGGAGACGAGGCTGGCCGAGGTGCGGTCCGCCGGACAGGCCCTCTGCCCATGAGCGGACCGGCGGAACGGGAACTCGACCGGATCGGCCTGGTGTACGCCGTCGTGATCCGGCTGCTGGTCGTGGCCGTCCCCGCCCTGGTCTCGCTGTTCACCACCACGCCGAAGGCCCCGGTACCGGCGGCTCTCGTGATCGTCGGGTTCGTCGCCTGGAACGTCGTCTTCGCCCGGCTCATGCTCCGCGGGCCCAGGATCTCGCTGATGGCCGTCGACTTGGTCGTGGTGGCCGCGGTCTGCCTCGCTCAAGTGTGGACGGCCATTCCGGACATGAGGTCCGACCGGATCAGCTGGGTGCTCGTGGCCGCGTCGATCATCGTGGTGGCCTACCAGTTCCACTCGCCGACACTGTTCGGCATCGGGGCCGCGCTCGTCATCCTCGTCGCGTACCTGACCGGCGCGGTCCTGGCCGACCTGCAGGACTGGACGTTCGCGGTGCCGATCGGCTCGTGGATCGCCGTCGAGGCCGCCCTCGGCCGGGGGCTGTACCTGCTGATCCGGCGCGGCGGCCGGATGGCCGACCGGGAGTTCGCACGCGGCGAGGAGGTCCGCCGCCAGGCCGCGGTCGCCGACGCGCAACGCGCTGACGAGCGGGAATACCTGGCTTCGTTGCACGACACCGCCTCGGCGACGCTGCTGATGGTCGGGTCGGGCGTGGTGGCCAAACCGGAACGTTGGCTGTCCGCGCAGGCGCTGCGGGACCTCGAAGTGATCAGCGGCCAGGCGGATCCGGTCGACGGAGATGTGAATTTGGCCCCCATGCTGCGTCATGTCGTGGAGCACGTGCCGTTACACATTCGCTGGCGCCTACCCGAAGGCGCCGTGACAGTGCCGGCGGTGGTGGCAGTGGCTTTATGTCGTGGCGCACGAGAGGCGTTGACGAATGTCGTGCGGCACGCAGGTGTGGACAACGCGGAGGTCGGCGTCAGCCAGACCTCCGACGATGTCGTGGTCTGGGTCCGGGACGAGGGCGCGGGCTTTGATCCGGCTCGGATCGCCGACGGACATGGTTACGGCGTGACCCGATCTCTCGTCGAACGGATGGACCGGATGGGCGGCCAGGCCGTGGTCACGAGCGCGCCCGGAGCCGGCACCGAGATCCGGTTGGAGTGGTCGCCATGACTACAGCGACCACAGTGACCGCCGACCACGTGCGCTACGGCGAGGCCGTCGAAGCCCGGTTCCAGCGGGAGTTGCGGCGGGGCGCGGCCCTGATCGCGGTCGTCGTGCTGTATGGCCTGGAACTGCCCAAGCTGCTGGGAAACTGGTCAACGGCGTACCAGTCGCAGGCGGTGCAGATCGCCGCGATGGCTGTGCTCACATTCGTGCCCGCGATCGCTTGGCAGGACACTGTTGTCAAGCGGTGGCGGTGGCCGCTCGTCGCGCTTGTCGTCGCCGCTTCGATCGCCGCGACGATCACGGTGATGCCGGCGGATCGGCTCGGCACGCCGCACTGGTCGGACGAGGCCGTGGGCTGGTCGCTGATCCTGCTGTCGATGGACCGGGCCCTGCCGTTGTTCCTCGGTTTGCTTGCCGCGCATTACGTTCCGGCGTTCGCGCTGGCGCTGTTCGACGGCCCGGTGAAGGTGACGTTCGCCGGTGTCGTGAACTCGACGGCGATCACAGCGTCGTTCCAGATCGCGGTTGTGTTGTTCGCCAACGCTTTGCGCCGGGTCGGCACGTCCGTCGCGCGGATGGGCCGTGAGGAGGAACGAACCCGCACGCTCGCGGCCGTGTCCTCGCAACTGCACGAAGACCGCAAGGACCGCTACGCCGCTCTCGCCGACACCACCGCGCCTTTGCTGGCGGGCCTGGGTTCTGGCGAGCTGAACCCCGGAGACGAGTCCGTGCGCCGGTCCTGCGCCATCGAGGCCGCGCGGATGCGCCGGTTGTTCGGCGACGCGGGGGAGCGGCCGGATCCGTTGGTGGACGAGCTGACGGCGTGTGTCGGACTGGCGGAACGAAATGGCGTGTCGGTCCGGTTCTCCGCGCAGGGCGAGTCCCGGGCCATCCCGACGGAGGTGCGCCGGTTGCTCACCGAGCCCGCGGTCGCGGTGCTCGCCACGGCGCGCGGCAAGGTTCGGCTGACCGTGGTCGGTGCACCCGATCAGGTGACGGTCAGCGTTGTCGCCGCCGGCGAGTACGACGTGCCCGATGTCGAGCACGAGGAGATCACCACATCCACCATCCG
>CBIMJO010001669.1:0-2415 GCA_966244135.1 uncultured Actinocrispum sp.
GGTGCAGGAGAGCCGGCGATCGGCGGAGGACTTCCAGGCTGAACTCGACCGGGCTGCCCGCCTTGTGAGTTGGCTGGCGTTACTCGGGACGGCGCCGTTAGAGATCGTGTCCGATGGCGGCCGAGGCGGCCAGGATGTTGACGTAGTCGCGCAGATGGCTGATCTGTCCGTTGTGGACGGTGAGTACGACGATGTTGGGGAGTGCGAACGGGCCGGTGGTGGTGCTGGTGCCGAGGGCTTCCTGTTCGACGATGATCGTGTTCGGGTCGGTGGTGTCGTGGATGGCGAGGGTGCGGTAGCTGTCGTACTTCAGGGAGTTGGCCTGCCAGCCCTCGGCGATCCAGGCCACGATCTCGTCCCGTCCCTCGAGCCTGGACGGCACACCCGGGTGGGTGAAGGGGAACTCGTGCACGGCGTCGACGGCGTACAGGCGCCGCATGTCCTCAATGGACTGGGTGATGGCGGCGTGGCGGAACCGCTCCAGCACGTCGCGGGGGCCGGTCTTGCCCAGTGCGGCCCGGCGGGCGGTTACCTTGCGGGAGCTGATTTTCCAGCCGTCGGGCCGGCGCGTGACGATGTCGTCGTAGACCGCGCTGCCGGCTGTGTGGCCGGCCATGATGCCGATTCCCTTGGACCGCACCCGCGCCGAGTGGTCGTCGATCGGTGTGATCACGATGTTGGTGACGTGATGACCGACCGGGTTCGCCTCGCCCAAGGCCAGCGCGGCCTCCAGGATGGCCGCGGTCCCGTGTAACTCGCCGAGGCCGAAGTCGCTGACGTCGTAGGTGATATCAGGGGTGAACAGCTCGCTCACCTGGTCCAGCTCGCCCGCGTCGGTGAGGTGGCCGTGCAGGTTGATCAGGTTGGTGATGTCGATCCGGTCTTGGTGGGTCAGTGCCATCGGGGCGGCCCTCCCAGTAAAGTGAGGCACAGTCCGGTTAGCTGGGCACGTTAGCGGAGAGTGTCCCCGGTTAGCAAGGGTGTGCTGATGGCAGACCAGGGTCCGCGCGACGGACGCCCACGGCGGGCCGACGCGCGCCGCAACTACGAGCACCTGCTCGACCAGGCGAAGATCGCGTTCGCCGAGTTCGGCGCGGATGCCTCCCTGGACGAGATCTCGCGACGGGCCGGCGTGGCCAGCGGCAC
Source organism: uncultured Actinocrispum sp. (assembly GCA_966244135.1). Taxonomy (GTDB): domain Bacteria; phylum Actinomycetota; class Actinomycetes; order Mycobacteriales; family Pseudonocardiaceae; genus Kibdelosporangium. The sequence goes on from CBIMJO010001669.1 coordinate 1,147, forward strand.
GTTGTACCGGCATTTCCCCACGCGAATGGATCTCATCGAAGCCGTGCTCGCCGACCAGATCGCCGAACTCGTCAGCAGTGGCCGCGACCTGCTGACCGCTGAGGACGCATTCGACGCGTTGTCCACATGGCTGACTGCCGCGGTCGACCATGGTGTGACGTACCGAGGTCTGTCGGCCGCGGTGATGAATTCGGCGCTCGACCGCGGGAACGACCTGATATCGGCATGGCACGCGGAGATGTTCGACGTGGGTGCCGACCTGCTGGCGCGGGCGAAGCAGAACGGCACGATCGCGGCCGATGCCGAGGCGGCGGACGTGCTGAGAATGGTCGGCGCCATCGCCTGGGCGGCGCAGGGCGACTCCGCTCAAGCCAGCCGGCTACTCGCCCTGCTGATGAACGGACTGCGTCACAGCGTCCCTCGACCGCGGTAAGATCGTCATCGTTGCATCTGGGGTTCCGCTCCCGCCGGTATGGCGGTGGGAGGTCCGTGACCGAGCGATGCCAGCGCCGGCCGGGTCCGGCGCCGCAACTGACGGGACAAAAGCCCTGAGGTCACTTTTCGGACGAGTGATTTCAGGAGGCTTTGGTGACGTCGGACTTCAGCGGGTATCTCCGGGTTCTTCGGACGCCAAGGACACCGCGCATGGTCGCGGCGATGACCGGCTTCCTGCTGGCCGTGTCGGCCAACGTGGGCATGCTCATCCTGATCCCGCTGGTGGTCATGGTGGGCGCGACCAGCTCGACGCTCGGCGGGTCGACGCGGCAGATCTGGCCGGCGCTAGTGCGTTCGGTGCGTGACCTGCCCGCCGCGTACGCGCTGCAGGCCCTGCTCGAGGATCTCATCTCGGTGACCGGCCCCTGATCGCCTCCGCCTTGCCGCTTGCCGCACCGCCGATCAGCGCGACCGCCGGCGGCACCGCCCTGGGTTCCGCGATCGCCGGGCCGATCGCGCAGCACGCCGGTCCACACTGGGTGCTCGCTGGCGCCGGTGCCATGGTGCTCGCCGGTTTCGCCCTGGTGATCGCCCGGGCCGATTCCATCCGCGACCACACTTGTCCGCAGGGCTCAGGATCCGCTGATTCGTGTTGATGTGCCGCTGGCAACGCAACGCCGGACGCGGCGGGACGAGCGATGAGCGCTGTGGGACGCGTTCCGATGGCGGCCAGGACTCGACCTTCAGTCACGTCCGGATCCGCGCGGCCCAGAACTGAAGGCATCCCGATGGACGAACAAGCTCGTGACAGTACGGATTTCGTTCAGAAGACCG